>JBDTGB010000155.1:0-8020 GCA_039937635.1 Burkholderiaceae bacterium
GCATGAAAAATATCTGCGGCAGTTCGATGCGGCGGTTATGCAAATGCAGGAAATAGCGGTCGTACAGTGTTTGCAGACCCAGGTAATTGAATTGTTGATCGCGCTGGGCGTTTAATGCGGCGGCCAGTTTGGGAAGATCGAACTGGGCCAGCTTCCTGTCGAGCAGGCCGCCTTCGACGCCCACTTTTATAAATTGCGGGAAGTATTCGGCATAGCGGGTTGTCATAGCCGCTTGCGAAACTTCTTCGCCCAATACTTCTTTGCGGATGGTGTGCAGCAGCAGCCGTGCCGTCACCAGACTATAAGAAGGGTCTGTTTCGACCAGCGCGCGCGCTGAAAGGATGGCTGATTTGAAGACTTCGTCGACCGGAATACCGTCGTAGAGGTTTTTTACGGTTTCCCTAAGAATGGCATCGGCGTCAATGACGTTAGGCAGGTTCAGACCAGCCTCGGCGATTGTTGCGCGTAATTGCGCCAAGTCGAGAGGGCGTTTGACGCCGTTGTCGGTGACGTTCAGCGTGTTTTGCTGCGGCGGTGCATCGGCTTGGCCAGCGCGCGCCCGCTCTTGCGAACGTTTTTCTCGGTAAAGCACATAGGCGCGAGCCACTTCGTGTTCGCCCGAGCGCATTAGCGCCAGCTCGACCTGATCTTGTATTTCCTCGATGTGAAATGTGCCACCGCTGGGGTGGTTGCGCGTTAGAGCCTTGATAGCCTGGGTTGTCAGATTTGCAACTAGTTCACGCACGCGCGCCGAGGCGGCGCCTTGCCCTCCGTTGACGGCCAGGAAGGCTTTGGTCAGCGCGATCGCCATTTTGCCTGGTTCGAATCCGACCACGGCGCCATTGCGCCGGATGATGTGGTAGTTTTGCCATTGGCTGTCGGCGTTTGCGTCTGGTTTTGTCGCGGTGGAGTGTGGCGTGGCGGCCTCTGGCGATGCTTTGGCGGCGTGTGTTGTTTGCATGGATGCTCCTGGTCGAAAGAGACGTGTTTTCTGGTGAAACCACAACATATAGTGGTTTTGTTCTTATTGAACACCAATTGTAGTGGTTCGAGTACGCCTTATCAAGCGTGAAATTATTTATTTATTTTTATTTTTAGTTCCCGCCGCGGCCACAGGGGGACACGCCAGTTCACAAGAACGGGGGAGTCCGCTTTTTCCAGGCTTGGAATGGCTTTTTTTACTAAAAGCCACAAAAAAGGCGATTTACCAGTGCAAGAAAAACATGGCTTTGGCTAAAAATACGATGCCGATCATGTGCGCGAATACGCTAAGGTGAATATAGCGAAAGTGCCGACTTTTAAGTTTTCCTGTGCCACTAAGCTTGATGGCAGTAACGAAATGCACCAGTACGCTAAGCGCAAGGGCGATTTTTAGAGTGAGCAATGTGCCGAAGGTGGTGGCGAAGGGGTGGGCCAGCTCGGCTCGGTACTGCCATGCCATGGCGATGCCTGCGCCGTATAAAACGAGCACGGCCCAAGGCATGATTTTGCGCGCCCGTTGGCCGATGCCCAATTCCATTTGGCGCATGACATCGTGTGGAACATACTTGCGGACGCCTTCTAAAATCAATACCTCGAAAAATACGGTGCCGACGAATATGAAGGCGGCAAATAAATGAAGTGTGACCAGAATAGAGTGACTCATGGTGTTGCAGGCTCCTGCGTGAGCAAGAATGGTTACGGACGGCGTTCGCGACAGTTCGAGTAAAATGGCCGCCCGGTTACCCGGGTTGCGGGTGGGGTGGAATTGATTGTAGAGCGGGATGTTTGCGGCTTGCTTCGAGCCCCCTTGTTGGTTGTGGTCTTAACTCAGTGATGCCGATGGGGTTTTATGGTTGATTTTTCCTTTCGCAAAAGCGTGCTCGTTACGGGTCTGGCGTCGATCGTCATAATAGCGGGCTGTGTTTCACGGCCGCCGCCGCCAGCGCATCCCGCGACTGTGGCGCCCGTGCACAAGGCCCGGTTGTGCCAGGCGCCGCGGGCCAACGATGCCCTGATCGGAAAGTGGTTAAGCATTCACAAACAGCGAGGCATCGTGGGCGAGCTTCAGATCCTGTTTACCCTAATGCCCGATGGCACGATGGCGTATGCCGAACAGCTTCGGCGAGGCAAGAAGCCGTCGCAGGGGCTATACGAGACGGGCTGCTGGCGTCATGAGGGGCAGACGCTGGTGTTGCAAACGACGAAATCCAACGGCGTACCGGTTGAGCTTTCCGACCCGATTTACACCAATCGTTATCGTATTCTCGCCCAGGCCGGCAAGGCGCTTTCTTTACAGCGTGCGCATGGCCCTATTAGCGCACGGCGCATGCCCGATGGCTATCGGCTGCCGTTTTGAAGCGGCCTGCCCATTAAAGGGCGGCCAGCCGGGTCAGCACCGTGTCGCGGCCCAAAATGGTCAGGACGGCGCCGATCGCCGGGGTTTGCTTGCGTCCGGTTACTGCTACGCGCAGTGGAATTCCCAGTTTTTTCATCTTTATGTTGCGCTCCGCCAGTAGCGATTGAATGAGCGCTTCGATGGCTGGCGTTGTCCAGGCGGGCAGCGCTTGGGCGCGCTGCGCAAAGTCGGCCAACACCTGTTTTGTTTCTTCGTCCAGATACTGCGCCCGGAGTTCGCTGCTGGCGGGAGTGAAGGTGGCGCAAAACAACATCGCGCCGTCGGCCAGTTGGCTTAATGTTTCGGCGCGGTCTTTAAGCAGGGCTACAACGGCAGGCAACTGCACGGCTTCGGGGTCGCCGCCCAGTTGGCGGATTCGCGGCGCCACGCGAGCGGAAAGGTCTTCGTCGCTGCTTTGCTTAATGTAATGTGCATTGACCCAGTTCAACTTTTTGGGGTCCCATTGGGCTGCGGATTTGCTCAAGTTGCGCGTGTCGAACCAATCGATCAGTTGCTCGCGATTAAAGAGCTCTTCGTCGCCGTGGCTCCAGCCCAGTCGCGCCAGATAATTGATCATGGCTTCAGGCAAGTAGCCTTGTTTATCGTATTCCATGACATTAACCGAGCCGTGGCGTTTTGACAGTTTTTCTCCGTCGGGGCCTAGGATCATCGGAACGTGGCCGTATTGCGGCAGGGTGGCGCTCAGCGCGCGTAAGATATTGATTTGGCGTGGCGTATTGTTGACGTGATCGTCTCCCCGTAGTACGTGGGTGATTCTCATGTCCCAGTCGTCGACGACGACGCAGAAGTTATACGTGGGCGTGCCGTCGGGGCGCGCAATGATCAGATCGTCGAGTTCCGTGTTGTCGAAACTGATAGGCCCTTTGATCATGTCGTTCCAGCCGGTGGAGCCTTCTTGCGGGTTTTTAAAACGCACGACCGGTTTGCGCCCTTGCGGAACGGACGGCAGGGTTTTGCCTGGCTCGGGGCGCCACGTGCCGTCATAACGCGGCTTGCGTCCCGATGCCCGGGCCAGAACTCGCATCGCCTCGATTTCCTGCGGGGTGCTGTAGCAATGGTAGGCCGTACCCTCGGCCAGCATCTGGCCTATGACTTCGCGATAGCGATCCATGCGTTGCATTTGATAGAACGGCCCTTCGTCGGGCTGGATTCCCAACCAGGCCATACTGTCTAAAATGGCCTTTACAGCTTCCGGAGTTGAGCGCTCAAGATCGGTGTCTTCAATGCGCAGCACAAAAGTGCCTTTGTTGTGGCGGGCAAAGGCCCACGAAAATAAGGCCGTGCGAGCGCCGCCCAGATGCAGAAAGCCTGTCGGGGACGGGGCAAATCGTGTGCGAACCACGGAAGAAATAGGTGATGTCATAGTTAATATTCAGGTTGTGTCATGTGCGAGTCGATCTCGGGCACAATTGGTCTAGCCAATAGCGCATTTTAAAGTACAGATTAATTTTTGTTGAAAACGGGTGAACAGATGCCGCTTCATCGCCTTGCCGCTTTGTTCGAGCCCAGCTCTCTGCTGGTGCTTGGCGATCGCGCGTTGCCGATCGCGCGCGACGTGCCTGATTCATTACAAAGCAGCATTACGTTCACAGCCATTACGGCGCAATCGATTCGGGTTCCCGCCAAACTTAATGGCGTTGCAAGTGGCGCCCGCCTTGATTTGGTCTTGCTGTGTGTTGATCCAAGACGGTTTCCCGAAGCCTTGGAGGCGGTTCGGACGCATCGCCCGCGTGCGATTGCGCTGCTTGCGGCGTCGGCGTCCTCGGCCGACCCGATTGAAGACATTGTGTATTGTCAGTCGTGGGCGCGTCTGAACGATTGCCTGATTCTTGGGCCTCGATCGTTTGGCGTGCAGCGGCCCGCGCTTAAATTGAATTTCAGTCACGCGTCAAACATGGCGTTGCCGGGGCGGGTGGCGCTGGTTACTCAGTCGCGTTCGATCGTTGCGGCGGTCATGGATTGGGCCGCCGATATCGATATGGGTTTTTCGGCGATCATTTCGCTGGGCGATGAGGCTGTCGTCACGATTCCCGAAGTGTTGAATTATTTGGCGGTCGATGCACATACCGATAGTATTGCCTTGTATCTGGACACGATTTATTCATCGCGCGAACTCACCAGTGCCCTGCGCGCCGCCGCCAGCATAAAACCGGTGGTTGTATTGAAGTCGGGGCACGGTTTGCCTGACTCGGACCGGGCGGAAGACGCCGTATTCGACGCTCTTTTAAGGCGTGTGGGCGCGGTGCGCGTCCGCTATTTTGTGCAATTGTTCTCGGCGTTGAAAGTGCTTGGTTACAAGCGTCGTCCGCAAGGCCGGCGGATTGCCCTGTTTTCCAACGGCAATGGCCCATCGCAATTGGCGCTCGACGTCATGGGTCCCCATACCGCTGTGCTTCGCGCCGACTTGTCGATGCCCACGATCCGGTCCTTGCGAAATTTGCTTGAACCTGGCGCGGCGGTTCAGAATCCTGTGATTACTCACGCGCCGCTGAAGTCGGACAAAATCAGGCCGATCATAGATGCGTTGCTGGCCGATACGGGTGTGGACGGCGTGCTGGTCTTGTTGGCGCCAGACCCGCTGTCCGACATTCCCCAAGTGGCAAAACAAGTGGTGGCGATCATGCCCGATGCGCGCAAACCCGTCGTGACATGCTTTATGGGCGATGCCGGCATGCGACCTTTGCGGCATTTGCTTGACAGCGCCGGCACGCCCGCTTTTCGCACTCCTGAATCGGCGACCAACGCGTTCGGAATTCTTGCGTCTTATCACTACAACCAGACTTTGTCGCAGCAGATATTGCCGCCCGAACCTTTAAGCAGAGCGCCTGAAATTGAGCGCGCGCGCGATTTGATGCGCACTATCAGAGGTGCCGGACGTCACGATTTGACGCAGGACGAGTCTGTTCAGTTGTTTGATTGTTTCAACATTCCGATCAAGATCCTCGCAGGACTGTCCGACGCGGGTCGAAATCGGCCCGGCGAGGCTCTGCTGATGGCAATTCGGGTGAATCAGGACGCGCGGTTCGGACCGTTTATCAAGTTTGGCCAGGGCGGACAAGATGCTCTTATATCCAGCAATGACCGAGGGATCGATCTACCACCTCTAAATGGTTATCTGGCGCGTCAATTGATCGAGCGCAGCGCTTTGTGGCGTAGAGTTTTGTCGCGCCAAATGACCCCGGCCGCGCTCGCATGCCTGCAAGAAGCGCTCGAACGCATTTCCGATCTGATCTGCGAATTGCCCGGAATAGACTGCATGGTCATTGACCCCCTGTTCGCGGATACGATGCGCCTCTCGGCGGCTTCGGTTTGTATTCGCCTGACGCCTTTGTCACCGCTGGCTCTGCCCGAGACGTCAGGTTATCGGCATATGGCGATTCACCCGTATCCCCGGCGCTTGACGAGGATGAAGACCTCTGCCGACGGCAGACCTTGGGTGATGCGCCCGATCCGGCCCGAAGATGCTCAGCCGTTGCAGACTTTTATGCGTAATTTATCGGATGAATCGCGCTATATGCGTTTTGTGTCGATGTTGCGCGAATTGACCCCGCGCATGCTGGCTCGTTACACCCGCATCGATTATGACCGCGAACTGGCCCTGGTCGCGACCGTGCAGGTGCCCAACCCGCGGCATCGCGGACATCCGCAAGAGCAGATTGCCGGTTTCGCGCATTATCTGCGCAATGCCGATGGGCGCGGTGCCGAGTATGCATTGGTGATCGGCGACGACTGGCAACGCCGTGGCCTGGGTACTGAGCTTATGCGGGGTTTGATCGAGGCGGCGCGGGAACAGGGCTTGACATATATCGAGGGGGCGGTGCTGGCTGCGAATCGTCCCATGCTCGGCTTAATGGCGCGCCTGGGCTTCCAAAACGACGAATATTATCAAGATCCAACCATGCGCAGGGTTTGGTTCGATCTGGGTGAAACGCGCCGCGCGAAGCAATGACGAGCGGCTGGGTCAGATCAGAACTTGTCTCAGGAAACGAGTGATATCCACGATTTCCTGCGGGCATACCGCGTGTGGCATGGCATAGGTTTCCCAGGTGACCGGATAGTTCAGGTCAGTCAAAATCTTCCGCGTCGCCTGAGCGCGGGAAAAATTCACTACAGGGTCGAGTGTGCCGTGAGCTAAAAAAATTGGCGTGTCCTGATTGGCGGAATGGCGCTCGCTGGTTAGTGAATCGGCCAGTGGCAAGTATCCCGACAGCGCGATCATCCCCGCTAGCTTTTGATTCAAACGCAGGCCCGTGTGCAGGGTCAGCGCACAGCCTTGTGAAAATCCCGCCAGAACGATTTTTTCAGTGGGGATGCCGCGGCTATTTTCGCGCGCGATAAGGGCTTCGATGGACTGCTGCGAAGCGCGTATGCCCAGTTCGTCTTCGCGTCTGACCAGGTCGGGCGAGAAAATGTCATACCACGCCCGCATGGCAAACCCATTATTGATGGTAATGGGCCGGACGGGCGCATGGGGAAACACAAAACGGATCGCCGGCTTATTACTCGACTGCAACTGCGGCACAAGCGGCGCGAAGTCGCCCCCGTCGGCCCCCAGGCCGTGCAGCCAGATCACCGCATGGGTCGGATCGGGGCCGGTTTCGGTTTCAATGCAATCCAGCAGCGGGTTGTTAAATTCCGTCAATTTTCTTCCTTTGTCGCGTCCAACGCTTTAAGAGCCTGGAACAGCGCTCGATAATGCTTGCGGGCAGGCTCCTGGCCTTGCGTCAAGGCGGTGTTTTGTTCCGCTTCTTTGCGGCCCGCCCGGATTAGCGCTCGCATGGCTTGACTGTCGACATGCGGGTACTCATTCAGGAGCGTCGTCAATGCATTGTCATTGGCCAACAACAGGTCGCGCAGCACTTCCACGCGGTGCATCGCGCGTGTCTGGGCGCGCGACCCATTTTCCCACAGCTCGATCTGGCTGCGGATCTCGTCGGCCTGGGCGTCGCGCATCAGTTTGCCGACGTAATGGATTTGACGCCGGCGTCCTTCGCGACCCGGGGTGCGTTGAGCTTGGCGAACGGCATCGTAGAGTTTTTCGGCCAGCGGCAATTGTTTCAGCTTTTCATCGGGTAGTTCGATAAGCTGTTTACCCAGGTCCAGCAAAGCAAGCATCTCGCGCTTGACGTGCGACTTGCTCGGGCGCTCATAACCGCTTTCAGGGTGCTCGGTTGCATCGATTGGCATAAAAATAGTGGATTCAGTCCGTTAATTGGCTATGATAACCGCCTAACCTGAAAGAGCTGTAATGACCGATCACTCTACTTTACATTTATCCATTGTTGAAAATCAGCCGCGATTTCGCGAACTGGTGCATGACGCGCTGAGTTATGCGAAGTCCATCGGGGCCTCCGATGCCGTGGCTGAGGTGTCTGAAAGCGGCGGCCTGGATGTATCGGTGCGCAACAAGGACATTGAAACCGTCGAACAAACGCATGACCGTTCCCTGGACGTGACCGTGTTTGCGGGCCAATCGCGCGGATCGGCTTCGACTTCCGATTTTTCAACCAAGGCGCTGCGGGAAACGGTGCAGGCGGCGTGGCATATTGCGCGATACACCGCCGCTGATCCGGCGGCTGGTTTGCCCGATACCGATCTGCTGGCGTTTGATTATCCTGATTT
>JBDTGB010000156.1:0-12121 GCA_039937635.1 Burkholderiaceae bacterium
CACTGGAGAAAGGCACTATTGATGCAGCCGAGTGGGTCGGCCCCTATGATGACTTAAGACTGGGGCTGAACAAGGTCGCCGCCCACTATTATTACCCAGGCTGGTGGGAAGGTTCCGCCCAGCTCGAGCTTTTTGTTAATACAAAAGCCTACGAGGGGCTGTCCGCCGAGTACAAGGCCATAATACAGGCGGCCTCTACCTCGTCTCACGTACTTATGCAGGCCATATACGACGCTCGCAATCCTGCGGCACTGAAAGAATTGGTGGCGGGCGGCGCAAAGCTGCACCGATTCCCGAAAAGCATCATGGATGCCAGCTTCAAAGAATCGATGGCTATGTTCGACGAGATTTCCGCAAAGAACCCGAACTGGAAACGGGTTTACGACGACTTCAGCAAGTTCCGCACCGATCAAAATTTGTGGTTCAAATTCGCCGAGGGCAGCTTCGATCAATTCATGCAGGCGCAAAAGCTGTAATCCCGCCGCGCCGTATTCGAAAAGCCCGCGTAACGAAAGCTTCGCGGGCTTTTACAGTCACCACAGCCCATATAATCGAATGCACTCACCATGAAAAGGAAGACAACATGATAAAAATCTGGGGCCGCGAAAATTCGGTTAACGTCAAAAAAGCGCTGTGGTGCTCGCAAGAGCTAGGGCTTGCGTACGAACATGTCAACGCGGGGGGCTCTTTTGGAGTGGTGGACACGCCCGAGTATCGGGCCATGAATCCCAACGGACTCGTGCCCTGCATTCAAGACGACGGGTTTATCCTTTGGGAATCCAATGCCATTGTTCGCTATTTGTGTGCGAAATATGGCGCGGGGACATTGTTTCCAGCCGATGTGCAAAAACAGGCCATCGCCAGCCAATGGATGGACTGGACAACGTCAATATTCACCCCGCCTTATCGAGACATAATGCGCAACCTGATTCGTCTTCCGGCCGAACAAAGGAATATGTCTGTCGTCGAGGAAAGCGCGCGGGACGGCAACCATCATCTTGCGATACTCGACGCGGCTCTGGCAAAAAAGCCATTCCTGTCGGGGGAAGCATTTGGCATGGGCGACATTCCGATGGGTTGCCTGGTTTACGGCTGGCTTAAAATGCCCATACAGCATCCGCAGCTGGTACACGTGGATGCATGGTGCAACCGCCTGGCACAACGACCAGCCTACCAGGACAAAGTCATGTTGCCATTAACCTGAAAGAGCAGAGCCGAAAGCAATTCAATCGTCGGTATCCATTTTCAAGGTATTAACAATGTCTCTATGGATATCCAGAATGCTCCACAACCACGTTTTGTGGCTTGGTGGAAAGGTTGCCATGGGATAGTGAAGATCTCGGTCGCCTTGCGCCAAGGCGACCGAGATGGTGGCCGCTGTGCGGGTGACACTTACCCAAGACGAAGATCCCTGCGACAACGCGGCAGACCATTTTTCTTCGGACGACGAGTCTGACTGCAAACAAAAGCCATTCGCTGCGAGAGCTTCACGCTCTGCGCTGGTAGTAAGATTCATAAAAATGCGGAAGGGAATGCTAAGATACTGAAGGAAGTGAGCAGTGTACTGACACAGTCAATTTTTAGCTTGTTTAAACTGTAACTCAACGCACCACCTTATTGATACATGACACAAATCACGGAACGATTTCCCGCAAGAGCAGTCGTAGGATTTTTGGTTCGTGTGCAATAACGTCTATCTGACCATTCGACTCTCAGGAGAAGGTAATGACGAGCAAACGCGCATGGTTGGCGCCCTTCCTTTTGCTGGCCGCAACCGTTGCCATCCCATTTTCCGGCGCTGCAACAACCGGCGAAGCCAAGGCTGTTCCTGCGCCTATCCTTGACGTGGCGTCCGTGAACAATTCAGCGTCGCCGCAGGTAGCCGTCTTGGCCGGCGGTTGCTTTTGGGGCGTGCAAGGCGTGTTCCAGCATGTGAAAGGCGTCGTGTCGGCCGTATCGGGGTATGCGGGCGGCGATGCGCAAACGGCGCAGTACGAGACCGTCGGCAACGGATCCACAGGCCACGCCGAGTCAGTGCAAGTCACCTTTGACCCACGTCAGATCAGCTATGGGCAAATCCTGCGGATTTATTTTTCTGTCACGCTTGATCCAACCCAGCTTAACCGCCAGGGGCCCGACGCCGGCACGCAATATCGCTCGGTAATCTTCGCCACAGACACGCAACAGGCGAAAGTCGCCACCGCTTACGTCAAGCAGCTTGAAGCGGCTCATGTATTCAACGCGCCAATTGTCACTGAAGTGGATCCGCTGAAGGCATTCTACACGGCCGAGGCTTACCACCAAGATTTCCTGGCCCGTCATCCCACCTATCCCTACATCGTGATCAATGATTTGCCCAAAGTGCGGAATCTGAAACAGGTGTTCCCAACCCTATATCGACCAGACCCTGTACTTGTAACAAACTTGTAATTTATCGTAGCTCAGGGCGCTGCCTTCTTCATCGCCAGCGCCGTGAATTCTTCCTCCGTCAACTTTATATTCGCGGCGGCGACATTCTCTTCCAGATGCGCCGTTTTCGATGTGCCCGGTATTGGCAATACGACAGAACCGCGCCTAAGCAACCACGCCAGCGCAACCTGACTAGGAGCCGCCTTATGAGCCTTGGCAATCTTGTCGAGAAGCGCACCGGGCCGGGCCAACGTGCCTGCGGCAAGGGGATACCACGGAATGAAGCCAATGCCATGCTTCTCGCAGTAGTTCAGCACGTCTTCACTGCCAC
The DNA here is from genome assembly GCA_039937635.1 of Burkholderiaceae bacterium. Lineage (GTDB taxonomy): Bacteria > Pseudomonadota > Gammaproteobacteria > Burkholderiales > Burkholderiaceae_B > JBDTGB01. Next base: position 2,741 of record JBDTGB010000156.1, read on the forward strand.
GATCGATCAGGTTATATTGGTTTTGCACCGTAGCAACCTTGAAGTAAGGTGCCGCCGCCGTAATATCGTCGATTTTTACTTCGCTAAGGCCGACATGGCGTATGAGCCCTTCTTTTTGCATTTGCCCGATGCAGTCAAATTGTTCGTCGCGCGGAATCTTCGAATCGATCCGATGCAATTGCCAGAGATCAATTCGTTCCAACCCCAGGCGGCGCAAGCTCATTAATACGCACTGGCGCAAATATTCAGGGCGGCCAAGCGGCGGCCAAACGTTAGGTCCGTGGCGGGTTAACCCACCTTTGGTCGCGACGACAAGCCCCGTGTACGGATACAGCGCCTCGTGAATCAAGTCCTCGCTGACATAGGGGCCGTAGCTATCAGCCGTATCGATAAAATTCACGCCAAGATCGGGCAGGCGTTTAAGCGTGCGCAGCGCTTCGGCCCTGTCCTCCGGCTCGCCCCAGATGCCTTTACCTGTAATTCGCATTGCGCCATAACCCAGACGATTGACCTTAAGTTCACCGCCTATCTGGAACTGCCCGGAAGCAGAGGCTGAAATCTGAGTTGCCATGATTCGTTCTCCTGATTAAAGTAGGAATACCTGCAGGTTTATTAGTGTACTCAGTCAACCTGACGATGGTCCAATAGGAGCTTCATCCAATGAAAACTCAAGCAGAAAAAGCGCAGGCCTTCCGCGCGTTGCATCAAAGAGACGCCGCTTTTATTATTCCCAACCCGTGGGACGTCGGCACTGCGCGGCTTCTGGCCAACCTGGGGTTCGAGGCCCTGGCAAGCACCAGCGCCGGATACGCCTTTTCAATGGGGCTGGCGGACTACAAGGTGGGCCGTGATCGCATGCTTGCGCATGTCACCGAGTTAGTCGCCGCCACCGACCTGCCCGTTAGCGCCGACCTGGAAAACGGCTTTGGCGACAAGCTGGAAGATGTGGCGCAAACATACCGCCTCGCCGCCGCCGCGGGACTCGCCGGAGCCTCGATTGAAGACGCCACCGGTCGATCCGACCACCCGATCTATGAACATGCGTTGGCGGTGGAACGCGTAAGCGCCGCTGTTGAAGCCGTGCGCGCGCTGCCCTTCCCCTTTACGCTAACCGCCCGCGCTGAAAATTACCTTCACGGTCGGCCCGACCTGAAAGACACGATCAAGCGCCTCCAGGCCTACCAGGACGCGGGGGCCGATGTGTTATACGCGCCGGGCTTGCGCACCAAAGCCGACATCGCCGCCGTTGTGACCTCGGTCGACCTGCCCGTGAATGTCCTGATGGGAGGGGCGGGCATCCCGCTAAGCGCGGCGGAACTATCGGACATCGGGGTCAAGCGGATCAGCGTGGGCAGCGCGCTAAACCGGGCGGCGCTGGGAGCCTTCCTGCGAGCAAGCAGGGAAATGCTGGAACATGGCACGTTCACCTTTGGCGAAGAAGCGGTCAGCTATCAGGACATTACCGAGCTGTTGAAAGCTACTCCATTTTGATACCCGCGACCGCAAACAAGGCAAGCGCTGACTTGCCCGATTCGCCCTACGCGGTTGCGCGCCTTTTGGTCACGCTGGCGCTGATGACGATTGGCGGCGGCGGTATGTACGTGATTGTGGTCGTACTGCCCACGGTCCAGGCCGAATTCGGGATTGCGCGCGCAGATGCATCAATGCCCTATACGTTTTTAATGATCGGCTTCGGCGTGGGCGGCATGTTCATGGGTTACCTTGCCGATCGCTTCGGCGTCATGGCGCCGCTGCTGATTAGCGCAATTGGCCTGGGACTGGGCTACACGGCGGCGGCCATGGCCGGCAATATCTGGACTTTCACCCTGGCGCACGGCGTTTTAATCGGCCTGTTGGGCTGTTCCGCGTCTTTCGCGCCGCTTATTGCCGACACGTCGCTTTGGTTCGTGCGTCGTCGCGGTATAGCCGTGGCCGTTTGTGCCAGCGGCAATTATCTGGGCGGAGCGATATGGCCGCCCATCGTAGAGCACTTTGTCAACGACGTTGGCTGGCGCCAGACCTATATTTATCTGGGCCTGTTCAGCTTCGTCGCTACCGTCTGCCTGGCATTGTTGATGCGGCGCAGGCCACCTTTAACCTCGCCCACCACGAGGTTTGAAGGAAAAAGCCAACTGGCACAGGTCTCGGCGGCAATCGGCCGCGCGGCGGAATCCCCAATGTCGTCCTTGCCTTTCGGGCTATCGCCCGGCAAAGCCCAAGCCTTGCTGTGTGTTGCGGGCCTGAGCTGTTGCGTGGCCATGTCCATGCCGCAAGTGCATATCGTCGCGTATTGCAGCGACTTGGGCTTCGGCGTCGCGCGCGGAGCTGAAATGCTTTCCCTGATGCTGGCTTGCGGGATCGTCAGCCGTCTGGTCTTTGGCGTCATTTGTGATCACATCGGCGGACTGCGAACGCTATTGCTGGCCTCGGTGCTGCAAATGCTGGCGTTGACGCTTTTCCTGCCGTTTAACGGACTGGCATCGCTCTATGTCATCGCGGCGTTGTTTGGCCTGTTCCAGGGCGGGCTCGTACCCGCCTATGCCATTATCGTGCGCGAACACTTCCCTGCGAAAGAAGCGGGATCAAGAGTCGGCATGGTCATTATGTTCACCATGCTGGGCATGGCGCTGGGCGGATGGATGTCGGGCAAAGTTTTCGACCTGACAGGTTCCTACCAGGCAGCGTTCGTCAATGGCATCGCCTGGAACGTATTGAACTTGATTATTGTGATTACGCTATTGCTAAGGACCCGCCGCAGGGGATATCGTCCCCTGCTTGGCGGCGCCTGAAAGCGTGCCAGCTATTAGAAACTATCCAGCACGGCGCCCAGGCTGGCGGTCGAGACGTTGAACGCAAACTTCGCCTGAACGCCTCGCAGATAACGCGGCTTGGGCGCCACCCACTTCGCGCGACGCGCGGCAAGCTCGTCATCGGGTACGTTAAGCTGAAGCAATTGATGATGAGCGTCAATAGTGATTGAATCGCCTTCATGCACCAGCGCGATACAACCGCCAACCGCCGCTTCCGGCGCAACGTGCCCGACCACCATGCCCCAGGTCCCACCCGAAAACCGGCCGTCGGTAATCAATCCAACCGAATCGCCCAGCCCCGCGCCAACCAGCGCGCCCGTTGGCGCCAGCATTTCAGGCATGCCAGGGCCGCCCTTGGGGCCCAGGTAACGCAATACCATGACGTCGCCTGCCTTGATCTTGCCATCCAGAATAGCCTTAAGCCCCGACTGTTCGTCTTCGAACACCCGGGCCGGCCCGGTCATGACCGGGTTTTTCAGGCCTGTGATTTTTGCCACCGAGCCTTCGGGAGAAAGATTGCCCTTAAGTATGGCCAAGTGGCCCTGCGGATAGAGCGGCTTGTCGATCGTATGAATGACATCCTGATCCGCCGCTGGCGTATCGGGGATATCTTTTAGCGTTTCGGCAATCGTCTTGCCGGTAATCGTCATGCATTCGCCATGCAAAAGACCCGCATTAAGCAACATCTTCATGACCAGCGGAACGCCGCCGGCGCGATGAAAATCGACGACCAGGTATTCGCCGCTGGGCTTAAGATCGCAAAAAACCGGCACGCGCTGACGCACCCGTTCGAAGTCGTCAATCGTCCACTGAACACCCGCCGCGTGCGCGATGGCAAGAAAGTGCAAAACCGAATTGGTCGACCCGCCCGTGGCCATAATGACGCTGACCGCGTTTTCGATGGATTCACGCGTCACGATATCGCGCGGCTTAAGGTCCAGTTCGATCGCGCGCAACAATACACGCGCCGATTCTTTTGCCGATTCCGTTTTTTCAGCATGCTCGTTGGCCATCGTCGAAGAATACGGCAGGCTCATCCCCATGGCTTCGAACGCAGAGCTCATGGTGTTGGCGGTGTACATGCCGCCGCACGAACCGCAGCCTGGTATGGCGTGCAATTCAATCTGGCGCAAATCCGTGGTGCTAAGGCGGCCAGCGGCATGTTCGCCGACCGCTTCAAACACGCTGACGATATTCAGATCCTTGCCCTTATAGCACCCCGGCAGAATCGTGCCTCCGTAAACGTAGATGGCGGGCGCATTGGCGCGCAGCATGCCCATCATGCCGCCCGGCATGTTTTTATCGCAACCGCCAATCACCAGCACGCCATCCATCCATTGGCCCTGCACACAGGTTTCCACACAATCGGCAATGACCTCGCGCGAAATCAATGAGTACTTCATGCCTTCGGTGCCCATCGCCATTCCGTCGGAAATGGTTGGAGTGCCAAAAACCTGAGCATTTCCGCCGGCCTCTTCAATTGCTTCAATCGCGGCATCGGCCAGCTTCTGCAAGCCGCTATTGCACGGCGTAATGGTGCTGTGACCATTGGCGACGCCCACCATAGGCTTGTTAAAATCGCTTTCCGTGTAACCCATCGCGTAATACATAGAGCGATTTGGCGCGCGCTCCACGCCCTCGGTGATGTGCGCGGACCGTAAATGTTTGGCTGTACTCATTTTCTTCCTATGGAATTCCGAAATGTTGCTATGCCGGGGAAATAGTCTCAATAACTCGAAACAGTTTACCGCCTTAGCCTGATTCCGTCAGCGAGCAACCCCACCAGTGCTAGTTCCTTAGTTCTTGCGCACGGCGCAGCCGCGCATCTTCCTCGAAGCGAGCGTCCTCAATATCGTCCATCAAGCCATCAAGGTCGACCGGACGCGTGTCAAGTTCAATGCGGCCCGTCAGTTCCATATCGACGCGCAGACTACCCGCTTCAAATAGCGCCCAGATCTCTTTGCCGTAGCTTGCCGTAAGCAATTGCGGCGCGAAACGCCCAAAATACGTTGCCAAGTTGTCAACATCGCGCTCGAGCATCGAAGCCGCTTCGTTATTGCCCGCCGCGTCGACCGCCTGAGGCAGGTCGATAATGACCGGCCCACCGGCCGCCAACAGAATGTTGTATTCAGAAAGATCGCCGTGGATCACGCCCGCACAAAGCATGCGAACCACCTGGTTAAGCAGCCGCGCATGTAAATCAAGCGCCTGCTCTTGCGTCAAATCAACGTCGTTTAACCGCGGGGCAACGTTACCCTCTGCGTCCAGCACCAGTTCCATCAGCAATACGCCGTCGGTGCAGATATAGGGTTGCGGCACGCGCACACCCGCATTAGCCAGCCGAAACAAGGCATCCACCTCGGCGGTCTGCCACAACTGCTCCTGCACCTCGCGGCCATAACGGGTGCCTTTTTCCATCGCGCGCGCCTGACGGCTGTTCTTGACGCTGCGCCCGTCGCGATACGACGACGCCTGCCGAAAACTGCGCTGTTTCGCATCCTTGTAGACCTTCGCGCAACGCGTCTCGTTGCCGCTGCGCACGATGTACACCGTCGCTTCCTTGCCGCTCATTAACTGGCCAAGCACTTCGTCGATAAGCCCTTCCGCAAGCAAGGGCGCCAACCTTTTGGGCACTTTCATAGGACGGAAAACGACAGCTCGGCCTCGCCCAAGCCTGGGGACGACACCTTTACCTTGGTGTCCGCCTTCGCGTAGGTCACGCCCGTGCAGGACCCCGTCGTGATTATTTGCCCGGCGTGCAAACCGCCATGGCGCGGCGCAACGTGATTCGCCAGCCAGGCCATCAGGCGCCATATATTCCCCGCCGAGTTGCCGCCGACAAGCTCAACCATCTTCTTCGAGTCGAAATAAAGCTCGAACAATTGCGAGGCCTGATCAATGGCAAGGTTATCCGTGCGACCTTTGCCATAAACAAGAGCGCCATTGCTTCCGGCGTCGGCCAGCGCGGATAGCGGGTCGACCTTTCCACGGTCCACGAAACGCGATTCGACGACTTCAATCGTAGGGTGCACAGAACCAACCGCACTTATCACATCGGGAATCGAGTACGGCTCGGCTCTGGGCGGAAGATCCCGCTTCATGCGCACCCCAATTTCCCCCTCAATACCACGCAGCGTGTATAAGCGCGATGAAAACGAACCCGAACCACTGAAAATCAGAGAAGCTGGCAACGGAGAGCAATTGGGCTCGGCGGTGGCACTGCCGGCGCCCACCTTCCATCCGCCTATCGGTCCCAGCGCGGCGGCGACGGCGTCCTGAATGGCATAAGCTTCGGCGGAACTGCCGGGACGGTATTCAGGCGGCAGCTCGGGCAGCAATTTTTGCGTACTGCGCGCGTCGAGCAATAACTGTGCGGCGGACGCAATCTTGTTCTTGATGGTTGATGCTTCAGACATAAAGGCTCCTGGGTTTCGAAACTTCCCTATGTTCGTCGCCGACTCGGCGCGCTGTTTGAGCATCTGCCATGTTTAAATAGCTTATAAGGAAGCCTATAAGTATAAAGCCCTTCGCGCCGGGTTCCACAAGCTTGTTTCCACAGAGGTATCAGGGAGATCATTAGCAGCGCCGCACCTTCCTACCCGCGCTGGCGCCGTTTGTCCAAAATGACCACGGCAGCGCCGCCGAGTATCGCCACGGACGACACGACCAGATGCCAAGTGACCGGCTCAGCCAGAAATAGCGCGCCGCCGCCCGCCGCAATGGCCGGTACGGTCAGTTGGGCCGTCGCCGCCTGGGTTGAACTTAGCCCGCCCAGTGCGGTGTACCAAACGACGTAGCCCAGGCCAGAAGTAATCGCGCCCGATGTCACGCCGTACAAGACTCCGGCCGCGTCCAGCGACAGCCACGGGAAGGCAAGAAAACCGAAACCCACGGCAAAGGGGACGGCCCGCAGAAAATTCCCGGCCGTTGCAAGCGTCGGATTGGCCGAACCTTTACCGCGAATTGAATAAGCTCCCCAAGCAATTCCCGCGACCATCATCAGCAGCGAACCCTGCAACGGAGGCGCGGACAAACCTGGCAGGACCAGCCAGCACAGCCCGCCAAAGGCAACCATAAGGCCAACGATCTGGCGCACCGAGGGGCGCTCTCCGCTCCACAAGCCATGGCTAATCATGGTGATCTGCACCATACCAAACAGGATCAAGGCGCCCGTCGCAGCCGTAAGTGCCAAATAGGCAAGTGAAAAGGAGGCACAGTAAAGAAATAATGAGCCGCCCGAGACCCAGTTTCCATGACCACGCAATGCCGCGCCACGAAACTGAACGATCAGCCACAACGCCAAGGCTCCCGACACGATTCGAACGAACGTAAAGGTGGCCGGATCTATCGTCGTCCGCGTCAGCGCCACGCGACAAAGCAACGAGTTCGCCGCAAAAAACGCCATGGCAGACATCGTCAGGAAAACAACCTTAGCGTGTTTGTTCATAGCAAAAACTCTGCAAACTCTTATTCTAAGCCGCCGCTTGGCTTCCCGGCACGTTTCGGCGACACGGCGCGAACCTAGGGCGAACGGCGTATAGAAATAAGAGCGAATCCGGAGCTACAACACCCATAATCAAAATGAACCGGAAAACTTCGTTGCCGGCGAGCGCACGGTTGGCGCATTCCTCGACCCGTGAAAGCGAGGTTAAGAGTGAATTTTATTAAACAATGGATCGACGTACTTGTCTTTGCGGTGTTTATGGCAATGCATGTAAAAGCATTGTATGAAGACCGGAAGAAATACGTATCAGAACCCAAGAACGAGCTTATAGACAGACAATTTTCCGCCACAACGCTAAATAGCGCATCCGGCACAGGGGTGACAGCCGTGAGCATACTTGTGCCGGCCTCGCTACTTATTATCCAAATTGCCTCGGACAGCCATACGATACCGCGCATCGCCATGGAGTATGTATTTCGAGGGTCGATTTGGTTCTTGGTTTCCCTGGCGCTTGGGCTGTTCATTCTGTTTGTAATACCAACGCAAAGCCAGGCACACAATGTTGCGAGACGAATGATGACTATGATTCCGTTTGGTCCGCAGTTGGCCTGCCTGATCATTGGAATGATCTGGCTAGTAATCGGAATTTACACGGCTGTTTATCCTCGCTGAGGTACGTCATGAATCCAGAGAATTGGAGTCGCGAAGAATGGCTTGATGCGTTTGCCGATGTAATCAATCGAACGAAGTTAATCGATGAGCGAGTTGACGATATCACCGCCGGTTGCATATCTTTGGGGGAACGTCGCGCGACTTTATTGGGAAGAGAATTCGATATCGGCGAGGACACTTCCTACGCGCTTTGCCTTTTTTGCTGGTGGCCATTTAAATCGGCTTTAACGTCTGACTCGCGACATTACCTGCAGGAAATAAGAACTCTTCTATTTCAAGGTGTGTCGCACTCTGAGCGCCGGCTTCACGACCTGAACGATGCGGTACCCGACCAACTTTTAAAGATGGAGCTTTCTGAATTATTTAGCCATCTGCGTAGATTTCCCGCTTCTGAAGTAATAACGGTTCGAATCCCGGCTAGCGGAGGAGGGTAACAACCTTATCCACCATCACTTGGGAAACCACCTTCGAGGCATGTTCAATCGCTGATAACGGCTCAAAAAACGCAAAATGCACGGCCGAAGCTGTGCATTTATATCCCTGTTTTCACGAGGTTTCTAATGAAACGTGTTGGTCGGGGCGACATGATTTGAACATGCGACTCCTGCGTCCCGAACGCAGTACTCTACCAGGCTGAGCTACGCCCCGACTTGTTGAACACTTACTTAATAATCGCGTTCTACCGCGAAAGTACAAAATTCTAACAAAGATTCCCGATAAGCGGAAACCGGAAAAGTCGCCAAAGCCTGTTTTGCAAGCTCGGCTTCGGCAACAGCGGCCCGCCGAGTGTACTGCAACGCATCCGTTTCTTGAATCGCAAGCGCCACCGCCGCAAAGTCGGCCTTGCCCGTCTCGATAGCCTGACGGACCAACTGTTTTTGCTGACTGTTGCCCACTTCCAGGATCCGTATCAATGGCATGGTGGATTTGCCTTCACGCAAATCATCACCGACATTTTTCCCCAGCGCCAGGGCCTCGCCGCTGTAATCAAGCACGTCATCGATCAACTGAAACGCTGTCCCGACGTGCCGGCCATAAGTCGCGGCCGCAACCTGCTGCTCTGGTGTGGCCTGCGCAATAATAGCACCGACTTCGGTTGATGCTTCAAAAAGCTTGGCGGTTTTATAACGCACCACCTGCAAATAGCGATCCAGAGACACCTCGGGGTCACGCACATTCATCAATTGCAACACCTCGCCCTCGGCAATGATGGTGGTGGCGCCCGACAAAACGGCCATCGCCGCCATTGAATTGGTCTCGACCATCATTTCAAATGAGCGTGAATACAGGTAATCGCCCACCAAAACGCTAGCCGCGTTGCCAAACACCGCATTGGCGGTGCGCCGGCCGCGACGCAAATCGGATTCGTCGACGACGTCGTCGTGCAACAGGGTTGCCGTGTGAATAAATTCAACTGCGGCGGCCAGCAAATGGTGATGCGCGCCGCGATACCCC
>JBDTGB010000157.1:0-3676 GCA_039937635.1 Burkholderiaceae bacterium
ATCATTGCCAGGCGTTGCAGCAGCGACAGGTCCTGTTCGTTTTTAAGCAGCGCGCCCGCCATTGGCGGCAGGTCCTGGGTCGTGATGACGATATCCTGGGCGGAAACGCCGTCATTTACAAGCAGCAGCAGCCAGTCCAGAAATTCCGAGGTCGAAGGCTTCTTTTTTAGTCCCGGCGCGTCGCGCAATGCAAAAAATGTTTCCATGGCCGCGCCGAGAATGTCTTGTTTGATCGTGGGGTAGTGGACGGCCACAATGCGCCGCATCGTGTCGTGGTCGGGGAAACTGATGTAATGGAAAAAGCAGCGGCGCAGGAACGCGTCGGGCAGGTCTTTTTCGTTATTTGACGTAATGATGATCAATGGCCGATGCTTGGTTCGTATGGTTTGTTGTGTTTCGTAGACGTAGAATTCCATCCGATCAAGCTCGCGCAGCAAATCGTTGGGAAACTCGATATCGGCTTTGTCGATCTCGTCAATAAGCACGACGGTTGGCTCGTTGGCCTCGAACGCATGCCACAGGACGCCTTTTACAATGTAGTTGCCGATGTGGTGTACTTTTTCGTTGCCCAGTTGCGAGTCGCGCAATCGGGAAACCGCGTCATATTCATACAAGCCCTGGTGTGCTTTGGTGGTTGATTTAATATGCCACTGCACTAACGGCCGGCCTAGCGCGTTGGCCACTTCCTCGGCCAGCATCGTTTTGCCTGTGCCGGGCTCGCCCTTGATCAGCAACGGACGCTGCAAAGTCAACGCGGCGTTGACGGCCATCTTCAGGTCGTCGGTGGCTACATAGGTCTCGGTTCCGTTGAAGCGGTCGCGGGAGGGGGCGGGAATGGCTGGAGTCATTGTCTGTGTCCGGTTGTGTCCTGCGGCATCGGCGCGTTCCATCGCATTTGACTGTTTGAACCATGCGAGCTGTGGGCTTATAGGTCGATGCGCCGTGTGGGCTTGCTACAATTATCGTACAATCTGAACGGTCTGTTGATCGGTATGCCTATTGGTCGACTTTTATTTACCGCTACATAAGAGCTATCAATGAAGTTGCGAACATCTTTGACGCGCACTTTGCCTGCGCTGGCCGCTCTGGCTTTCTGTGCGTATGCGGGTCAGGCCCAGGCGGCCGACGCCGCCGGCAGTGCGAAAGCGGGCCTTGACAAAAATTCGATGTGTATCGGGTGCCATGGCATTCCCGGCTATAAGGCCAGTTTTCCGCAGGTTTACCACGTGCCCATGATTGCCGGCCAAAATGCCGACTATATCGTTGCGGCGCTTAAGGAATATGCTTCCGGGGCGCGCACGTTCCCAACGATGGAAGCCATTGCCAAAGACCTGTCGCCTCAAGACATGGCTGATCTTGCGGCATATTATTCTAGTTTTAAGAAATAACCGGGGCTCGAATGAAAAAACTGATTCTCGCCCTGTCGGGCTCTATGCTGATGGTCGTTGGCTCGTTTGCTCAAGCCGCCGATCTGGCGGCGGGCCAGGCCGCATTCTCGAAATTCACCTGTTCAGCCTGTCATGGCGCCGACGCCAAAACAACAACCAGCCCGGCTTATCCTATTTTGGCAGGCCAGCACGAAGATTATCTGCGGCACGCGCTTACGGCCTACAAGCGGGGTCAAAGCGGCGCACCGGCTACGGCCAATATACGCAAGAATGCGATCATGGGTGCAATGGCTTCCTCTTTGTCCGACGCCGACATGTCCAACATTGCGGCTTGGCTGTCCAGTTTGCCAACGCCATTGACGATTCAAAAATAAAACGCTTGCCTGACGCGCCGCACTCGCTTTCGGGTGCGGGCCGGGCCCAATCGGCTTCTATGTGCGCGTGGCGCGCTTCCAGATTAGTTCCAGGTAGGCTTCGTTGCTGAACACGGAACCCAGGCGTTGCGACTCCCACACGATTTGTCCCAAGCATTCCATAATTTCGTGTGCGGCCTGATGGGCATCGCGCGTGGCAAGTAATTGCCGGTGCGCGGCTTTGATGCCAGGCGGTTGATCGATCGACAACTGTTCGGAAATGGCCAGATGCATGGATAGGTGCAAAAACGGGTTGGTTCTTCCTTGTTCCACCGGATAGTCCATGTCGGCCGCGTTGGGGTTTTCCAGGTCGGCGTGATATTCAGGATGTTGCACGGCCCAATCGACGGCCATGATTTCCAGCGGAGTCAATACACCGCCCGTTTTGTGTCTGCGCCAGGCATCGGTGAAAAACTGGCGGACCTGCTCGCGCGAGGGGTTGAACATGACGTTAAAGCGCTTTGAATTGATAATAATTCATTTTACCCGCCTGTCCTGAGGCGTTTTCGCTTGTCGTTCAGTCGGCGCGCAGCAGCATGGCCGCTTTGGAATGAGTTGAATTACTCTTATATAAGACTGTGCTCTATAATGCGATTCAAGCAGATCGCCGGGCCAGACAGCAGACCCGGTTTCGTTTGGTTTCTACCGAATTTCCTCCTTCCGGAGCAACTGGAGCATTCATGTCATATCAGCACATCAAGGTCCCCGCCGCGGGGCAAAAAATTACAGTCAATGCCGATTTTTCGCTCAACGTTCCCGACGAGCCCATTCTTCCCTATATAGAGGGCGATGGCATTGGCGCCGATATTACGCCTGTCATGCTTAAAGTGGTCGACGCCGCAGTGGCCAAGGCTTATGGCGGCAAACGCAAGATTCATTGGATGGAAGTGTATGCGGGCGAAAAATCCACCAAGATTTATGGCTCCGACGTTTGGCTTCCTCAAGAAACGCTTGATGCTGTTAAAGAATATGTAGTCTCTATCAAGGGGCCGCTGACGACGCCGATTGGCGGCGGCATGCGTTCACTTAACGTTGCCTTGCGTCAAAAGCTTGACCTATATGTTTGTTTGCGCCCGATACGCTATTTCAAGGGTGTTCCTTCGCCTGTGCGCGAGCCGGAAAAAACGAATATGGTCATTTTCCGTGAAAATTCCGAAGACATTTACGCTGGCATCGAGTTTGCGGCGGGATCGGATCAGGCTAAAGCCTTGATCGCCTTTCTGCAAGACAAGCTGGGTGTCACGAAAATTCGCTTTCCCCTGACCTCGGGTATTGGCATCAAGCCGGTTTCCAGTGAAGGCACGCAGCGCCTTGTTCGTAAAGCCTTTCAGTATGCTATCGACAATGATCGCCCATCGGTCACTCTGGTGCATAAAGGCAATATCATGAAATTCACTGAAGGTGCTTTTCGCGATTGGGGCTACGAGCTGGCGCAAAAAGAATTTGGTGGAACCGTGATCGACGGCGGCCCGTGGTGCAAGTTCAAGAACCCAAAGACAGGTCGCGACATCATCGTCAAAGACGTGATTGCCGACGCGTTCTTACAACAAATTTTGTTGCGCCCTGCGGAATACTCGGTCATTGCAACGCTTAATTTGAATGGCGATTACGTGTCCGATGCGCTGGCTGCTCAAGTGGGTGGCATTGGGATTGCTCCGGGCGCCAACATGTCCGACTCTGTCGCCATGTTCGAAGCCACGCATGGCACAGCTCCCAAGTACGCCGGGAAAGATTACGTAAATCCGGGTTCCGAAATTCTGTCGGCTGAAATGATGCTGCGCCACATGGGCTGGAAAGAAGCCGCCGACTTGATCATTTCAAGCATGGAAAAAGCGATTCTGTCCAAAAAGGTTACATACGACTTCGCCCGTTTGC
>JBDTGB010000158.1:0-3253 GCA_039937635.1 Burkholderiaceae bacterium
GGCCAAGTGGCATTGGGCTCATACCAGCTGGTTTTTCGAGCAGTTTGTACTCAGCCGCAACCCCGGCTACCAACCGCGTGACCCAGCTTGACACCCCCTCCCCTTTACTTGACGCTGTGGCGGCGCAGATCAAGGCCGAATTAGCCCCCTTGACAAGCGCTATTGATCAGGCAGGCACGTACCCGGGCGACTATTTGCGCAAGCTCGGAGCCTTGGGCGGCTTTGGAGCCAGCATATCGCCGGAATACGGCGGTCTTGGTCTGGGCCTGGCCCGGCAAATCGACGTCACCGCGCTAGTCGGCGGCGAGTGCGGATCAACGGCGTTTCTGGTGTGGTGCCAATCATGCAGCGCCTGGTATCTGCAACATTCACCTAACGAAGCGGTGCGCGCGCGCTATCTGAAGCCGATCGCACAAGGCGTTCTGCTGGCCGGAACCGGCATGTCCAACGCCGTTAAACACTTGGCGGGGATCGAGAGAATCCAGTTGAACGCGCAACGCGACGGCGCCGACTATATCGTCAATGGCACGCTGGCCTGGGTTTCCAATATTGGGCCTGAGCACGTGATCATTGTGACGGCCGCGGTCGAAAACGAGGGTTACGTCATGTTCGCGGTGCACGGCGACGCTGTCGGCCTAAGGCTGCGCGACTGTCCCGAGTTCTCAGGCATGGGGGGCACGCAAACGCTTAACATGCGTTTTAAAAATGTCCGCATTCCCGCCGACGATGTGCTGGCGCACCCCGATCAGTTCTCCTCGTATCTGCGACGCATCAAACCTGGTTTCGTGCTGGGTCAAACCGGCATGGGGTTCGGCATTATCGAAGGTAGCCTGAAAACGATCCGCGAAAGCAATGTCGCTCACTCGAACGTCAATACGTATCTTGACGACCAAGGAGGCGAGTTGGCGACCGAATTGAACGAGCTGCGGCGACAAGCGCGAATCTTGGCCAAACAAGCGCAAGAGGGCGACACGCCGCTGCTTCCCGTGCTTAAACTGCGCGCGCAAACCAGCGAACTAACGTTGAAGGCAGCCAATTCGGCAGTCTTGCACGCTGGCGCCATCGGCTACCTGATGCATCACCCGGCACAGCGCCGTCTGCGCGAAGCCGTATTCGTGGCCATTGTTACGCCAGCGCTTAAACACCTGCGCAAAGAAATCCACGACATCGAGCACGCACACAAACAACACTCCGCCTCTGAGGCGTTCGCCCGCGATCCGGCGCCCTTTCGAACCAAGGCGGCATAATGGCCCAAGCTGCACAAAATACAAACACGGTGCTGGACGCGCGCGGCATCGAGCTCAGCTACAGGCGCCCAAACAAGCAGGCCAACGCAGTGCTGCGCGACTTCTCGATGAGTCTGGCGACCGGCGAAATAATCGCCCTGCTTGGACCCAGCGGAGTCGGAAAATCGTCCTTGCTGCGCGTGCTGGCTGGTTTGCAGACACCTGACAAAGGAATAGTGCTCATCAAAGGCGAGCCCATTGCAGGCCCGCATCCGCGCCTGGGTTTTGTATTTCAAGATCCCAGCTTGCTGCCTTGGCTATCACTGGAAGAAAATGTTGGCTTCGGGCTTGATTTCAAGCACCAGCCGGTGATTACCAAAGCCGAAAAAACAAGGCGGGTTAACGCCGCGATCGCGGAAGTCGATCTGCAAAACGCCGTGGAACGCCATCCTCATGAATTGTCAGGCGGCATGGCGCAACGCACGGCCCTGGCGCGCAGCCTGGTTCGCCAGCCTGAAATCCTGCTGCTGGACGAGCCATTTAGTGCGCTGGATGAAATTACACGCGGCGAAATGCAGGCGCTTCTGCAACAAATCACAGCGCGCCACAAGACGTCGGCCATTTTAGTGACCCACGACATCGACGAAGCGCTTATTTTGGCGGATCGGCTGTTGCTAATTGGCCTTTATCCGGGGCGTTTGATCGGTCAATGGCACATCGATCTGCCCCATCCGCGCGACGAAGTGGCGCCGGAGCTGACGCAAATGCGCGTTGAAATCACACAGACGCTGCGCGAAGCGCGCCGCGCCGTATCCGCATCCAAACATTTAAATTCCTGAAGAATCCCATGAAAAAAAATGCCGCACCCACGCCCTCCCGGAATGCCCGACGCCAGTTTCTTAAGCTCTCCACGCTTTTTACCGCCGTCGGCGCATTGCCGCTGCTGCAAACCTACACCCGTGCGGTGGCGGCCGAACCCGATGCTCCGGTGAAAATCGGCTATCTTCCGATTACCGATGCCACCGCGCTATTGGTGGCGCACCACAATAAGCTCTTTGAAAACCAGGGTCTGCGCGTCGAAAAACCGCGCCGCTTTCGCAGTTGGTCGCAAATCGTTGAAGCGTTCTTGAGCGGTCAGGTCAACGTCGTCCACTTGCTGATGCCAATGACCGTATGGTCGCGGTACGGCAGCAAAGCCCCCGCGAAAGTCGTTGCCTGGAATCACATGGAAGGATCAAGCCTGACGGTTCTTCCCGAAGTCAACCATTTAAGCGACCTGGGCGGCAAGACCGTCGCCATTCCGTTTTGGTACTCGATACACAATGTCGTGCTGCAACACGTCTTGAAAAGCGAGGGTATTGAATCCATCAGCGACGGCCAACCCGGGCCCAGGCAAGTCAAGCTGGTGGTGATGTCTCCCGGCGACATGCTGCCGGCGCTGGGCACTAAACAAATCGCCGGATACATCGTGGCCGAACCCTTTAATGCCCTGGCTGAAATACTGAAAGTTGGCAAGATATGGCGCTTTACCGGCGACGTATGGAAAAATCACGCGTGCTGCGTGGTGACCATGCATGAACACGACCTGGCGCAACGCCCGGAATGGTCGCAAAAGGTCATCAACGGAATCGTTCAAGCGCAGGCCTGGACACTTGATCATCGCGACGAGGCGGCCCACATTCTGGCCAAGGATAATCCCGCGCAATACACGCCGCACACACACGAAACGCTGGCGCGCGTTCTTGCGCCGGGCGCTGAACAGGCGGCGCAATACGAAGCGTCGGGCGCAATCAGACACGCCGACTGGCACGAACAACGCATCGATTTTCAACCCTACCCTTTCCCCAGCTATACCGAAAAACTGGTCGAAATGCTGAAAACCACCTACGTATCGGGCCGAAACGAGTTCCTGCAAACACTGGACCCTAAGTTTGTGGCGCGCGATCTGGTCGATGACCGGTTTGTGAAGAAGGCAATTGCCGATCTGGGCGGCATGTCGAACTTCGGCCTGCCCGATTCGTTTACCC
>JBDTGB010000159.1:0-1576 GCA_039937635.1 Burkholderiaceae bacterium
GATTGTAATCCTTGGCGCCTTTCTACAGGGAAATGGTCGACACAATAGCCCGGAAAATAGCCTCATCGCTGGGCGGGCATATTTTCACCGTGGGCTGACATACCTTACCAGAAAGCGCCTGCGCCAGCGACTGCAGGCGATGCGCCACACGTTCATGAATAACGACAAAACGAGTCTGTTCGGACAGCAAGCGAACGCCCATTGCGTTAGTGTTGTCGTAAACCGCGTCAACGCTCTCGACGCTGGTCAATAAACAAACCAGCAAGCGACGCGATTCGAACTCCACCTTGATCCGCTGATTTTGTTCGATCGTCCAGCGAGCCGGCTCGCGTCGATACATGGCATGGCGCCGAACCGTCGCGCCTGCCCGCTCCAGTTGTTGCCCAAGCCACTCGCGGCCGGTTTCGCCTCGAATAACCAAAACCCGTTTTAACTCAGGCACCAGAGGCCGCAACAACGACCAAAGCGCCTCCGAGTCTTGCGCCTGGCTGCTCGAAGGCGGATGCAAAATATGTGTATGAGCGATGAATCCGGCGTCGTAAAGAGGCTGAGCGCTTGTCTGGCCCACCGTCGCCAGAAGGGTATGCCCGGGCCATCGTCGACCACATCCTAGCTGCGCAAACAGGTCCAGATAAAACCGCGCGGCGTTGCCACTGACGAAAATGATCAAGTCGTAGTCATCCGGAAACGGGAATTCGGGTAGGCTACACGCCAGCGGCCGAACAACCAGGGCGGGCAGCACCAGCGTGTTTAGTCCGGCATCATTCAAACGCAGCGCCAGTGGGCCGTTTTTACGGTCCGGACGCGTTAAAACAATAAGAGGGTCCATGACTATTCCCACCGCGGCAAGCGCCGTCTACAGCGTGGGCGCCAGCTTGAGCAATATAATCTTGGCGCCTTTGTCGAGGAGTTCTTGCCCCGCCTGTTCGCCCAACTGCCGGGCATTCTGAACAGGCCCCGATACCTCGGAGCGCACAATCAAAGAGCCATCGGGCTCGGCGACCAGCGCCCGCAAATGAAGCGTTGCACCCCGGATCTCGGCAAAGGCGGCCAGCGGCACCTGGCAGGAACCGCCTAATACGCGCGAAACAGCGCGTTCAGCCATCGCGCAGGCGGTTGTACCAGCGTTGCCAAGTGGCGCAAGCCACTGCTGAAGGTCGGCGCGATCGGCCATGATTTCGACGGCAAGCGCTCCTTGACCCGCCGCCGGCAAGCTTTGCTCGGGAGCCAGATAACCACGGATGCGTTGCGACAGACCGAGTCGACGCAATCCCGCGGCGGCCAGAACAATCGCAGCATAATCGCCCCGGTCGAGCTTGGCCAGACGGGTATCCAGATTACCGCGCAACGGCAAGACCTTCAGGCGCGGATAACGCACCTTTATCTGTGCTTCGCGACGCAAGCTGGACGTACCCACAATCGCGCCATCGGGAAGCTGATCGAGAGAATCAAATTCATTGGACACCAGCGCGTCGCGCGGGTCGTCGCGTTCAAGGATGGCCGTCAATGTAAAGGGCGGCTGCATGTCGACCGGCACATCTTTAAGCGAATGCACGGCCAAATCGGCGCGGCCATC
>JBDTGB010000160.1:0-4962 GCA_039937635.1 Burkholderiaceae bacterium
CTAGGAAGTCATTATGCAAGCATTTATCACTCATCAAGGCCTGGTGGCTCCGCTTGACCGGGAAAATGTCGATACCGATTTGATTATTCCGAAGCAGTTTTTGAAATCGATCAAACGCACCGGCTTCGGCCCCAATTTGTTTGACGAGTTGCGCTATCTTGATCATGGCGAGCCAGGCGAAGATAATTCCGGACGGCCATTGAACCCCGACTTTGTGTTGAACCAGGCACGTTTCAAGGGGGCGTCGATTCTGTTGGCGCGTAAAAATTTTGGCTGCGGATCGAGTCGTGAACACGCTCCTTGGGCATTGGGCCAGTATGGTTTTCGCGCCATGATTGCCCCGTCTTTTGCCGATATTTTCTTCAACAACAGTTTTAAAAATGGCTTGTTGCCCATCGTGTTATCCGAGCTCGAGATTAATCGCCTGTTCGATGAAGTTAATGCCTTTGTGGGTTATCAGTTAAATATCGATCTGCCGCGTCAAAGAGTCGTGTGTCCGGACGGCCGCGAGCTGCGCTTCGACATCGAACCCTTTCGCAAGCATAGCTTGCTAAACGGATTGGACGATATTGCAACCACGTTGCAGAAGTCCGATCAAATTCACGCCTTCGAGGCCGAGCATCTGGCGCGTTATCCATGGCTTGAAGGACAGCCGGCTCGCTAACGCAAACAGACAGGTGCGGGTTTGCGAAAAGCGTCATAAAAACAGGGGCCGGTAACGCGGCCCTTGCCATATTGTCCGCTCTGCATTCTATGTGGATTACTTTTTGGAATTGATTTATGGCTCATAAAATTGCGGTTTTGCCGGGCGACGGCATTGGTCCCGAGGTCACTGAACAAGCGGTGCGGGTGCTGCGCGCGCTGGTTCCGGACATTGACGTGCAATCCGCGCCTGTTGGGGGCGCGGCCTTCGATGCCTGCGGACATCCGCTACCGCCCTCAACGCTGGAGCTTGCCAAAAATTCGGAAGCGATCTTGTTTGGCGCTGTGGGCGATTGGAAATACGATCACCTTGCACGCGAGCTGCGACCCGAGCAAGCTATTTTGGGTCTGCGCAAGGCGCTGGGTCTTTTCGCCAATTTGCGGCCGGCCATCTTGTATCCGCAGTTAGCCAATGCTTCGTCCCTGAAGCCCGAGATCGTGGCTGGGTTGGATATTTTAATTGTTCGCGAACTGACCGGTGATATCTATTTTGGCCAGCCGCGCGGCGTACGCGAATTAACCGACGGGCCATTTAAAGGAGAGCGTCAGGGATTCGATACGATGCATTATGCGGAATCTGAAGTGCGGCGCATCGCCCATGTTGGATTTCAGGCGGCGCAAAAGCGCGGCAAGAAGTTGTGCAGCGTGGACAAGGCAAATGTGCTGGAAACATCTCAGTTCTGGCGTGAAACGATGATCGACGTGGCGCGTGATTACCCCGATGTTGCGCTTTCACACATGTATGTCGATAACGCGGCCATGCAGTTGGTGCGCGCGCCTAAAGCGTTCGACGTCATCGTGACCGGTAATTTGTTCGGCGATATTCTTTCTGACGAAGCTTCTATGTTGACCGGTTCCATCGGCATGTTGCCGTCGGCATCGCTAAACGCGTCGAATCAGGGCTTATACGAGCCCAGCCATGGCTCGGCCCCCGATATTGCGGGTAAAAACGTGGCCAATCCTTTGGCGACAATACTATCGGCGGCCATGTTATTGCGTTATTCCTTGAATCTGCCGGCGTTGGCAAATCGAATCGAGGCGGCCGTGCAAGCGGTGCTGGAGCAGGGTTTGCGTACGGCTGATATTGCCGAGGCGGGCGCTGTCACGGTTTCGACGACAGCGATGGGTGATGCCGTTTTACGAGCATTGGCTGCATAATTATCAAGGGTTTGGGCGTGATTCCGGTAAAATGCCGCTTAAAGTCCGTTTTTTATTATTCTTTCGAGCGGTGGTGAAATGAAGCAGGCAGTGGGTTTGGTTGGTTGGCGTGGCATGGTGGGTTCGGTTCTGATGCAGCGGATGCGCGAAGAAAATGATTTCTCGTTGTTTGAACCCGTGTTTTTTTCGACCAGCAATGTGGGCGGCGCCGCTCCCAAATGGGCCGTCGGAGCGGCGGCGCTAAGCGACGCCTACGATATCGACGCGCTAAAGAAGCTTCCTATAATCGTTACGGCGCAAGGCGGCGATTACACCACCAAGGTATATCCGAAGCTGCGCGCGGCCGGATGGAATGGGGTGTGGATTGACGCCGCCAGCACACTGCGTATGGCCGACGACGCGATTATTGTGCTCGACCCGGTTAATCGCCCGGTTATCGACGCGGCGTTGCAGCGCGGCGTAAAAAACTATATTGGTGGCAATTGCACGGTAAGTTGCATGCTGATGGGCCTGTCGGGCTTGTTCAATCAGGACCTGGTCGAATGGATGACCAGCATGACCTATCAGGCGGCGTCGGGCGGGGGTGCTCAGCACATGCGCGAACTGCTGGTTCAGTTCGGCATGATCAATAGCGCTGTCAAGTCCCTGCTTGATGATCCGGCGGCAGCCATTTTAGAGATTGATCGCGGTGTTTTAGCGACGCAGCACGACGCCGACTTGCCGCAAGGCAATTTCGGCGTGCCATTGGGAGGCAGCCTGATCCCCTGGATTGATAAAGATCTAGGCGGCGGCGTTTCGCGCGAAGAATGGAAAGCTGGCGCGGAAACCAACAAAATACTGGGTCGCGGCGAAGCCTTCGGCACAGAACCCACGCCGATCGACGGCTTGTGCGTGCGTATTGGCGCCATGCGTTGCCACAGCCAGGCTTTAACCATTAAATTAAAGCGCGATGTTCCCCTGGACGAGATCGCGGACATCCTGCGCCAGGGTTCCAAATGGGCAAAAATTGTTCCCAACGAGCGCGAAGCCAGCATGCGCGAACTTACCCCCGTGGCGGTTACCGGGACGATGGACGTGCCGGTGGGACGATTGCGCAAGATGTCGATGGGGCCTGACTACCTTAGCGCGTTTACAGTGGGCGATCAGTTATTATGGGGCGCGGCTGAACCGATACGCCGCATGTTGCGTATAACTTTGGGTGAACTCTGAAAATGCGAATGTCCCGCCGTTTGGCCATACCTGCCTTGGCGCTCCGTGTCGGGCCGCTGGTTGTTGCTTTATCGACTGCGATGCTGATGTCCACCACCGCCTATGCAGCAAACTTGGGCCATGCGCACATTGTTTCCAATCCGGGCCAGCCATTGGGCATTGATGTATCCATTACGCAATTGAATGCGGATGATTTGCGTTCGTTGGTGGTGCGTACCGCGTCCGTGTTGGCATGGAATCAGGCGGGGCTGACGCCGCCTGTTGGTTTGAACACTTTGCAGGTGCGTGTTGTTGACGGTTTCAGGCCTGATGCGAAAGTCATACAGGTTCGCTCCACCGAGGCGTTTGGCGGTCCTGTGGCCGACCTGCTGTTGAATGTAAGCACCGCGTCGGGTCAGCAGCAGTATCAAGTCAGTATTTTGGCGCAGACGAAGTCCGGCGCTTTTAACGCAACAGGCGCGGCGCAAACCGGAGCGGCCGCTTCAGGGGCTCATTCAAGCGCGCAGCGCTCTCAAGGCGCCGTCCGCATACGGCATGGCGACACCCTGTGGGCCATTGCGCGTCGCCATGCGGTGCCGGGAGTCAGTATTTATCAGATGATGGTGGCGTTGCAGCGCGCCAATCCACGGGCATTCATTCATCGGAATCTGAATTTGATTAAAACCGGCGCGACCCTCACGATTCCTGGCCGGGCTGCATTGACGGCGGTTAGCGATCGCGAGGCGCGTCGTATTTTCGAGCAACAATTGCATGACTTTATGAAGTACCGGCAAGGGGTGGCGTCTCGCGGCGTCAATCTTGTAGAAGGCGAAGCCGCCAACAAGGGTCGGGTTTTGTCATCGACGCCTCCAGCGGCGCGCGCCGGCCAGCCTCCGGGGCCGCGCGATCAGCTTAAATTGTCAACCGCTCGGTCGACGACGGATAAGGCGGCTGATAATCGTGTTGCGACTGAAAAAGGCATTGCCGATTCACAGGCGCGGGTGTCCACGCTTGAGGGAAACGTGAAGAACCTGAACCAAGCTTTGCAATCGCAGGGGCAGGCGGCGAGCGATGCCATCATTGGCGGGGCCAAAGGCCTGGGTCAGTCCCTTTCCGATGTGGCCGGCGCCGTCGGTGGCATAATGACGCCGGATTCGTCCACGGCTGCCGATTCGCCCGCTTCCCGCAACCCAGCGGGTTCGGCCAGCACGACCGCTGGCGGATCGTCCAGCGCCGCGGCTTCGTCACGCCCTTCCTCCGCTCCTGGTGCTGCAGGTTCATCTGGTTCTAGCGGGAACCTGGCGGGCTCGACTAATGCGGGTGGCTCGCCGGGAGCTGCGGGTTCATCGGGTGTTACAGGAACTTCGGGTGCATCAGGCGCATCAGGCGCATCAGGCGCGGCGGCTTCATCCGACGCAGCAGGTTCGGCTGGCGGGGTCGGCGCGACTCACTCGACTGGCTCATCCAGTTCCTCCGGCTCCTCGCAGCCTGGGGCGCAAGGCGGAGCATCGATGGCGGGCGCGGGCGGCGTTCCCTCTAACTCGGCGAATGAGGCAAAAAAGGGCGCTACTCCGGGTGGGACAGCGAACGCATTGCCCGATGTGCCTCCGCTGGTTGCCAAGCAGGGGACGCAGGCTGTGTCGTGGTTCCAGGAACATTTGCTGGGCCTGATCACCGGCTTGCTTGCCCTTGTTGTCTTGTTGATTGCCTGGGCGTTGCGCCGGGCCAATGGGGCGCATGACGATGATCGCGGCAATCGCGGACTTCTTGTGACCGAAGCCATGGTTAAAGAAAAGCTCGACAAGATCAATCTGGATCTGCGCCAGCCGGCTGCCACAGAGCCTCACGTCGATGAACCCAAAATAACCAAGACCTGATCGATCATGCCCCGTATGGCACTGGGCGTCGCTTACG
>JBDTGB010000161.1:0-3582 GCA_039937635.1 Burkholderiaceae bacterium
ACATTGAACAGCCCGGTTCGCGCCACTCAAACCCGGCCGCAAGAAAGATTTTATCCAGGCCTTCCTGCTCGGCTTGACGTTTGACCAGACCCGAGCCCGGCACCACCATCGCTTGTTTGACATTGGCGGCGACCCGCTTGCCGCGAGCCACCACGGCCGCCGCGCGCAAGTCTTCAATGCGCGCGTTGGTGCAGGAACCAATAAAGATCTTGTCCAACCGGATATCGACCAACGGCGTATTAGGCTTCAAGCCCATATATTCCAATGCGCGCTCCATACCCTTGCGGCGTCCATCGTCCTTTTCTTTACCAGGATCGGGAACGCGGCCATTGACTGACAAAACCATTTCAGGCGAGGTGCCCCACGTGACTTGAGGCGTAATCTGTTTAGCGTCGACTTCAACCACGCGATCGAACTTTGCGCCCTCGTCGGAATGCAGAGTACGCCAATATTGAACGGCCCGATCCCAAAGCACGCCGCTTGGCGCGTAAGGCCGGCCGCGACAGTAAGCCAAGGTTTTTTCGTCAACCGCCACCATGCCCGAACGGGCGCCGGCCTCGATTGCCATATTGCACATAGTCATGCGCGCCTCAACCGAAAGCGCGCGCACGGCGCTGCCCGCAAACTCAATGGCGTACCCCGATCCGCCGGCTGTGCCGATTTCCCCGATGATGAACAACACCAGATCTTTGGCTGTGCAACCGAAAGGCAACTCACCTTCAATCTTGATCAGCATGTTTTTACTTTTTTTCATCAGCAGCGTTTGCGTTGCCAACACATGCTCTACTTCGGACGTCCCAATGCCGAACGCCAGCGCACCCAGCGCCCCATGCGTGCTGGTGTGGGAATCGCCGCACACAATCGTCATGCCCGGCAAGGTGGCGCCCTGCTCGGGCCCGATGATATGCACAATACCCTGGCGCACATCGTTCATGCGAAACTGGGTAATGTCGTATTTTTCACAATTGCTATCCAGCGTGTCGACCTGCAAACGTGAGACAGGATCTTTAATCCCCTGGTCGCGCGCCGTGGTCGGCACATTGTGGTCGGAGACAGCAAGATTGGCCCCCACGCGCCAGGGCTTGCGATGAGCCAGAGCCAGGCCTTCGAACGCTTGCGGACTGGTTACTTCGTGCACCAGATGGCGATCGATATACAGCAAACACGTCCCGTCCGGTTCCTGAAACACGACATGATCGTCCCAGAGTTTGTCGTATAAAGTTTGGGCCATAATCCAATGCTCGTAGAAAGAGGTCAATTAAACAATGCACGGACTTAAGCCCATGGCATCTGCTTATTATGCCAGCATTGGAACCTAGTACAAGTAGAGTTCCAATACTAGTATTAAATGTACCTGTCTAGGGTAAAAGATGTCTAGGGCAAAAGACATTGCGCCCGTTGTCGCAAGGCATGATCAATCAGCACCAGCGCCAGCATTGCTTCGACGATGGGGGTGGCGCGGATGCCCACGCAAGGGTCGTGCCGGCCCGTGGTTTGCACCAATACAGGCTCGCCGGCCCGATTAACCGATTGGCGCTCGATACGAATGCTTGAGGTTGGCTTGATTGCAATCGACACGGTAATTGCCTGGCCCGAGGATATTCCCCCCAATACGCCGCCCGCGTGGTTACTTAAAAACCCGCCAGGCTTCATCTCGTCGCCGTGCTCGGAGCCGCGCTGGGTCACGCAGTCAAAGCCCGAGCCGATCGAAACCCCTTTGACCGCATTCAGACCCATCATGACGTGAGCAATATCGGCGTCAAGTCGATCGTACAAAGGTTCGCCCCAACCCGACGGCGGATTTTCGGCGACCACTTCAATGCGAGCGCCAATTGAGTCGCCATCGCGACGCAACTGATCCATAAAGGCCTCAAGTTGCGGAACAATACTGGCATTGGGCGCGTAAAACGCATTGTTCGAGACTT
This sequence comes from Burkholderiaceae bacterium, assembly GCA_039937635.1. GTDB lineage: Bacteria > Pseudomonadota > Gammaproteobacteria > Burkholderiales > Burkholderiaceae_B > JBDTGB01. Next base: position 1,926 of record JBDTGB010000161.1, read on the forward strand.
CGTCCCACGAAACAAAAGGAATCGAAATAGGGCCCAACTGACTCATGTAGCCCCGAATTTTTATGCCAAATGTTTGCGCCAGCCATTTTTTTGCAATGGCGCCAGCGGCTACCGTGGGCGCCGTTAAACGGGCCGATGAGCGCCCTCCGCCGCGCGGATCGCGCTGGCCGAATTTGCGCCAATAGGTGTAATCGGCATGTCCGGGGCGAAAAGTATCGGCAATATTGTTGTAATCTTTACTGCGGGCGTCGGTATTCCGGATGAGCAGACCAATAGGCGTGCCGGTCGTCACTCCTTCATAAACACCCGACAAAATTTCAACCAGATCAGCCTCTTTGCGCTGAGTAACGTGGCGCGACGTTCCTGGTCGACGACGATCCAGTTCGATTTGTATATCGGCTGGCGTCAGCGCCAATCCCGGAGGACAGCCGTCAACCACCGCGCCGATGGCTGGACCATGCGATTCGCCGAAATTGGTGACGCAAAAGAGCTTGCCGAGTGTATTGCCGGACATAAGATGTCTTTATAAGTGGTGGTGCGAAAAAGATACCATAAACCAGGCCCCTACGACGAACAACTGACTTCCAGTTGACCAGCCCAATCGGGCGCCGCGGACGCATACGACTCGTAGCCAGGTCGTTCTGTATAGGGGTTACGCAACAAACCCAACAACGTATCGATCTCGGTCGCATCGCCTTGCTGCGCCGCCCGGATTGCTGTCTCGGCCAAATGATTGCGCAATATGTACAGCGGATTGACCCGGTTCATATGCGCAATGCGCTCAGGTCCAGGGCGCGAGTCTTGCAGCAAACGTTGCTTGTATCGGTCCAACCACGCGCTGGCAGCACCCCGTTCGCTGAACAAGGCCAGGAAGGGTTCACTATCGCCCGCGGCCTGGGCCAGAGTTCTAAATCCAAGGGTAAAATCAGCATGCTGAGCGTGCAAGAGCTGCCACCAATCGTCGGTCAGTGTCTCGTCGCCGGGCTGCCACGCCAGCCAGCCGAATTTATCGGCCATGCGTTGCTGGTACGCCCTCAAAAATGCGGGCTCAAAATGACGCAATTCGGCCTTTAACGCCTCGGTGTCGATCCCGAGCACTGCCAGACTATTGGCAAAGCGATGCAAATTCCAATTGGCGACCGACGGCTGGGTATTCCATGCGTAGCGCCCTTGCGTGTCTGTGTGATTGCAAATGTGATCAATGGCAAAACCATCCATAAAGCCAAAGGGACCATAATCCAGCGTCAAGCCCAAAATCGACATATTGTCCGTGTTCATCACTCCGTGGCAAAAGCCGACGGTTTGCCAAGCGGCGATGAGTCTCGCTGTTTTAACCACAACCGCCCGAACAAAACGCAAAACAATGTTAGTGAGTGTATTGGCTTCGCCCGGTCCGGCGATCAGGCATTCGGGATAAAACTTGGCGACAACATAATCCAGCAAGGCGCGGCAATGCTCGGGATTCTTCCACCAATGCTCGAACGAGCCAAAACGCACAAAACTGGGCGAGACGCGACAAAGCACGGCGGCCGTTTCGACCGTTTCACGATATACGGGGTCGTCCGACACTACCAGCGCCAGCGCGCGCGTTGTAGGAATGCCCAGCCCGGCCATGGCTTCGGCCGCCAGGTATTCACGCACCGACGAGCGCAGCACT
>JBDTGB010000162.1:0-2082 GCA_039937635.1 Burkholderiaceae bacterium
TGTAGCCGGCCAGAAGTTCCATCCCTGGTTGATAGTGGTCGGTGTGCGAGCCGTCGCGCGCCACGCCCATGTCGCCCGTGGCAACTCCTTTTACCGCGCCTGATTCCGAATATAAAATTTCGGTGGCGGCGAACCCGGGGAAGACGTCCACACCCAGGGCTTCGGCTTGTTCGCCCATCCAGCGCGTGACATGTCCCAGTCGGACAATGTAGTTATTGTCGTTGCGAAAGCAGTCGGGCAACAGCCAGTGCGGCGTTTTGCTGGCTCGCTTTCTGGTTAGAAAAAGGAAGCGATCTTCGGTCACCAGTGTATCCAGCGGAGCGCCTTTTTCTTTCCAGTCGGGCATAAGCTCGGACAGCGCCCGCGGATCCATGACGGCGCCCGACAAAATATGGGCCCCCACTTCCGACGCTTTTTCCAGAACACACACACTGACTTCGTGTTCGCGTTGCGCCGCGAGTTGTTTAAGACGAATGGCTGCCGCCAGGCCGCCAGGCCCGCCGCCGACGATGACAACGTCGTAGTCCATTGATTCGCGATCAGCCATGGATAGAATCTCCTGTTGATGTCTTGTGCCTTCTTCGAACGCAATTGTAAAGGCCATTATCGAAGTTGTGTATAGAGATTGGGTCAATTGGGCGAGTGGCCTTTTCCTTGCCGTTATACTTGGAAGATTCCATTGAAAAGGCGTGTGTGCCATGTCGCTTGAACGTCAATCATCCATGCTGCCCATTGGCGGTGTTTTTCGCTGCGTGGTGCCAGTGCGATGGGGCGATTTGGATGCGCTGAATCACGTCAACAACACGCTTTATTTCCGTTACATTGAAGAAGCGCGGGTTGGGTTGCTTGCCCAGGCGGGCATTGTCCTGCCTTCAAATCGGGTGGGTGTGCTGGCCCATGCTTCGTGTGATTTTCTAAAGCCGTTGCGTTATCCTGCGAACGTGGTGGTTAGCCAGATTTTGACGCGAATAGGGCGGTCCAGCATGGATGTGGACGTTGTGATTGAATGTCAGGACGAGCCGGGCGTAGTTTATGCAAAAGGTAAAGCCGTAATGGTCGGCACCATTGCAGCCACCGGCAAATCGTCGCCGTGGACAGCGGACGAGCTGATGCGGTTTGCGAAATGTTTTAAGGGATGAACCAATAGAAGTGCTTCAGCGGCTGTCGTCAGTTTGAACTGCGTAATTTTAAAGGATTGGAGTAATGAATAAAGTCTATGCGAGTGCGCAAGAAGCGCTCAAAGGCGTCGTTGCCAACGGTCAGATGATCGCGGTAGGCGGGTTCGGAATTTGCGGCATCCCCGAGGCCTTGATCGCCGCGTTGCGGGATTCGGGCGTGCAAAACCTGACTTGCATCAGCAATAATGCGGGAATTGATGATTTTGGCCTGGGTATTCTCTTGCGGACCCGTCAGGTCAAGAAAATGATCGCCTCGTATGTCGGCGAGAACAAAGAGTTCGAGCGCCAATTCCTGGCGGGCGAACTAGAGCTTGAATTTACGCCGCAGGGAACCTTGGCGGAGAAACTGCGCGCTGGCGGCGCCGGCATCCCCGCGTTTTATACGCGAACCGGCGTGGGCACGGTGGTGGCCGAGGGCAAGGAAGTGCACGAGTTCAATGGCGAGCCTTACATTATGGAGCGCTCACTGGTTCCCGACGTATCGCTGGTCAAAGCCTACATGGCTGACCGCAGCGGCAATCTGGTCTTTCGTAAAACAGCGCGTAACTTCAATCCCAACGTGGCGATGGCGGGCAAAATCACGATCGTCGAGGTCGAAAAACTGGTCGATACAGGTACTTTCGATCCAGATGCCGTGCATCTGCCCGGCATCTATGTTCATCGGATCGTGGTTAACGCCCATCCCGAGAAACGGATTGAAAAACGTACTGTGCGTGAAGTTTCAGGAGATAAGTAATGGCTTGGAATCGTGATGAAATGGCGGCGCGCGCCGCTCGTGAATTGCAAGATGGTTTTTATGTGAACCTGGGCATCGGCATACCCACCATGGTCGCCAACCATGTTCCTGATGGAATGGAAGTGTGGCTTCAGTCGGAAAACGGCCTGCTGGGCATTGGCCCATTTC
>JBDTGB010000163.1:0-6876 GCA_039937635.1 Burkholderiaceae bacterium
ATACACTACACAATTAAAAATCGTAAAAAAAAAGTACTCTTTCTTAACCATTCAGGAGAAATGTCACCATGGACGCCAAAGCTGATCTGACCAAATTAGCGCTCGACTATCACGCTTATCCGGTCGCCGGAAAGATTTCAGTCGTGCCGACCAAGCCCCTTGCCAATCGGGACGATCTGTCTTTGGCCTATTCCCCCGGCGTGGCGGCGGCTTGCATGGCCATTTTCGACCAAGGCGAAGAGGCGGCTGCAAAATACACCTCTCGATCGAACCTGGTTGGCGTTGTCACCAACGGCACTGCCGTGCTGGGTCTGGGCAACATTGGCCCGCTGGCATCGAAGCCAGTCATGGAGGGCAAGGCGTGCCTGTTTAAAAAGTTCGCGGGCATCGACGTGTTTGATATTGAATTGAACGAAACCGATCCGGACAAGCTGGTTGATATTATCGCCGCGCTAGAACCCACGCTGGGCGGAATAAACCTCGAGGACATCAAAGCGCCCGAATGCTTTTACATCGAAAAAAAGCTACGCCAACGCATGAAAATACCGGTCTTTCACGACGATCAGCATGGCACGGCCATTATCTCTTCGGCCGCGATCACCAACGGATTGAAAGTCGTCAATAAAAAAATCGGCGACATAAAGCTTGTTTGCTCGGGAGCAGGCGCCGCCTCCATAGCGTGTCTGGACCTGCTGGTTCATATGGGCGTCAAGCGATCCAACATCTATGTGGTCGACTCGCGCGGCGTCATCTGGGAAGGGCGCGACAAAACCATGGAGCCCAACAAGGCGCGCTATGCGCAAACCACCGACGCCCGCACCCTGGCCGACGTATGCCGCGATGCCGACGTATTCCTGGGCTGCTCGGCGCCCGGCGTGTTAACCGCCGATATGGTGAAAACCATGGCGCCCAGCCCGCTTATTTTGGCGCTGGCCAACCCGGAGCCGGAAATTCGCCCTGAAATCGCCAAAGCGGCGCGTCCTGACTGCATCATTGCCACGGGTCGTTCCGACTACTCCAATCAGGTCAACAACGTATTGTGTTTCCCGTTCATCTTTCGGGGCGCCATGGATGCGGGCGCAACGGTCATCAACGAGGAAATGAAACTGGCGTGCGTAAAAGCCATCGCGGAACTGGCTCAGGCTGAACAAAACGACGAGGTCGCCAACGCCTACGCCGGTGAAGAACTTTCGTTCGGCCCTGAATACATCATTCCGAAACCATTCGATCCGCGTCTGATCATTAAAATCGCGCCGGCCGTCGCCGAGGCTGCGGCGGCATCCGGTGTCGCGGCGCGCCCGATAAAAGACATGGAGGCCTACCGCCAGAAATTGATGACGCTGGTGTATCACTCCGGCCAGCTCATGCGGCCTTTATTCAAGCAGGCGAAAAGCGCGCCAAAGCGGGTTATTTATGCCGATGGCGAAGACGAGCGGGTTTTGCGGGCCGCCCAGACCATCATCGACGAAAAGTTCGCCTACCCCATTTTGGTTGGCCGCCCCGCTGTGATCGAAATGCGCATCAAGAAATTCGGTTTGCGCCTAAGAGCAGGGCACGACTTTGAAATCGTCAACCCCGAGGACGACGAACGCTTCAACGAAACCTGGTCGGCTTATTACAAGATCAAGGGCCGCGATGGCGTCACCCCCGAAATTGCCAAGGCGATGGTGCGCAAGCACAATTCCTTGATTGGGGTAATGCTGCTGCAACGCGGAGACGCCGACGCCATGATATGCGGGGTGGCCAGCCGATTCGACAATCAGCTTAAATATGTCGAGGAAATAATCGGGCTGAAACAGGGAGCGCAAACCTTTGCCGCAATGAATGTGCTTATGCTGCCATCGCAGACGCTATTTGTATGCGACACACACGTCAATGAAGACCCCACTGCGGAACAAATTGCCGACATGACCATCCAGGCGGCGCAAGAAGTTCTGCGCTTCGGCATCGTGCCAAAAATCGCCCTGCTCTCGCACTCGAATTTCGGCAGCCGCCCAACGGCCTCATCGGGCAAAATGGCCCGCGCGCGCCAATTGATTGCCGAACGCGCGCCGCACCTGGAAGTCGACGGCGAAATGCATGCCGACTCGGCCTTGTCGGAAAAGATTCGCCTGAAGGCATTCCCCGATTCGACCTTGAAGGGACCCGCCAATCTATTGATCACGCCTAATCTGGACGCCGGCAACATTACCTACAACATGTTGAAAATGACTGGCAGCAACGGCATCACGATGGGGCCTGTGCTACTGGGTGCGGCCCGCCCCGTGCATATCCTTACCACCAGCGCCACGGTGCGCCGTATCGTTAACATGACGGCCCTGGCGGTCGTCGACGCTCAACAAGAAGTGGGACAAGCCTGAGCGGTTTGCGATAACAGAAGAAAAATGGGCGCGGGGCCCTTGCGATTGCAAGAACTCCGCGCCCATTCGCCAGACTGGCAGCAGTGGCTATTTACGCGTTACGACGTTGCGTGAAGCCGAACCCATGTACAACTGACGCGGACGGCCAATTTTGTAATCGGGGTCCGACAGCATTTCGTTCCATTGAGCAATCCAGCCAACCGTGCGGGCCAGAGCAAAAACCGCTGTGAACAACGAAGACGGAATGCCGATCGCGCGCTGAACAATGCCCGAATAGAAATCAACATTCGGATAAAGTTTGCGTTCAACGAAATAAGGATCTTCCAGCGCAATATGTTCCAGCGCCATGGCCAGCTTGAACAAAGGATCTTTTTCAAGTCCCAATGCAGCCAGGACTTCTTTGCAAGTCTGCTGCATCAGTTTGGCGCGCGGATCGTAGTTCTTATAAACCCGATGTCCAAAACCCATCAGGCGAACACCCGAATGCTTGTCCTTAACCTGCGCAATGAATTCTCCCAATTTATCGACCCCGCCATTGGCCTGCAAGTGCTCGAGCATTTGCAAACAGGCTTCGTTGGCGCCGCCGTGGGCAGGCCCCCATAAGCATGCCACGCCTGCCGCAATCGCCGCGAAAGGATTCGTGCCTGACGAGCCGCACAGTCGAACCGTCGACGTGGACGCGTTTTGCTCGTGATCGGCATGCAGAATAAAAATCCGATCCAGCGCGCGTTCCACGACATCGTTGACCTTGTAGTCTTCACAAGGCGTTGCAAACATCATGCGCAAAAAATTAGCCGTATATGACATATCGTTTTGCGGGTAAATGAACGGCTGACCCAATGAATATTTATACGCCATGGCGACCAGGGTCGGCATCTTGGCAATCAGACGAATTGCCGACACATCGCGATGATGCGGATTGGTGATATCGGTGGAGTCATGATAGAAGGCCGACAACGCGCCAACCAAACCCGTCAACACCGCCATCGGGTGGGCATCGCGACGAAAACCGCGCAAAAAGAAATGAAGCTGCTCGTGAACCATAGTGTGGTGAGTCACCAATGAATCAAAATCAGTCTTTTGCGTCGGATTGGGCAAATCGCCATTCAGGATCAAATAGCAGATATCCATGTAATCGCAGTTCACGGCAAGCTGGTCGATCGGGTAGCCGCGATAAAGCAATTCGCCTTTCTCGCCATTAATATACGTGATGGACGACTCGCACGCCGCCGTCGAGAGAAACCCCGGATCGTAGGTGAACATGCCGGTTTCGCCATACAACTTGCGAATATCGATCACATCCGGGCCCACGGTTCCGCGATACACGGGAAGGTCGATGGGTGCGCTGCCGTCGGAGAACGATAACGTTGCTTTTTTATCTGATAGATGCATCACATTTTTCCTAAAAAAATTATAGCTCTCGCATTTGCGCAACCAATCGACGAATCGCGGGAGTATCGTATTCTCCGGCAGGTTCGGCCAGGGCCAGCAAAACATCAAGCAAATCGTTGTCGCCCATCTCGAATAACTGAGTTAGAGCGGAAACATCCGCGTCCGTCAACAATGCCTCGTAGCGATCCAGGAACTTGGTGAGGACCAGGTCGTTTTCCAACAGACCGCGCCGAGCACGCCAACGCAGGCGCGCTCGTTCAAGTTCTGACAATGATCTCATCTGGAGCTCGTCTTATATAGCGCGTCGGACCAGCATTTCTTTAATTTTACTAATTGCGTGCGACGGGTTCAGATGTTTGGGGCAAACGTCGACGCAATTCATGATGGTGTGGCAACGGAACAGGCGGTATGGATCTTCCAGATCATCCAGGCGCGCATCTGTGGCCTGATCGCGGCTATCGACAATAAACCGATAGGCCTGCAGCAAACCGGCTGGGCCAACGAACTTGTCGGGATTCCACCAGAAAGACGGACATGCCGTCGAACAGCACGCGCACAAAATGCATTCATACAAGCCATTGAGTTCTTCGCGTGCTTCCGGGCTTTGCAGGCGCTCTTTTTCCGGCGGCGGATCGTCGTTTATCAAGAAGGGCTTGATCGAATGGTACTGATTGAAAAAGCTGGTCATATCCACGACCAGGTCTCGAACGACAGGCAGGCCGGGTAAAGGCCGAAGCTTGATAGGCTCAGTCAGTTCCAGCAGATTCGTTATGCATGCCAAGCCATTTTTCCCATTGATATTCATGGCATCGGAGCCACACACGCCTTCGTGGCATGAACGACGCAAGGTAAGGCTGTCGTCAATGTCGTTCTTTATGCGCAAAATGGCGTCCAGCAACATCCTGTCGTTGGGCTGCAGTTCGACATCCAGTTTCTGCATGTAAGGCCGCTCGTCCTTGTCGGGGTCATAACGGTAGATTTCAAATTTCATAACACGCTTTTCGGTCATTTCCATATCCTGATTAATAGACGCGGGGCTTGGGCGGGAAGCTGTCCACAGTCAGCGGTTTCAGTCGCACGGGTTTGTAGTCCAGGCGACGACCTTCGGAATACCACAAGCTGTGAACCAACCAGTTTTTATCATCGCGGTCGGGGTAGTCGCTGACAGAATGCGCGCCGCGACTTTCTTTCCGATTGGCTGCCGCTTTGGTGGTGGCCAAAGCCACTTCGATCATGTTGGTCAGTTCCAGCGCTTCGATTCGAGCCGTGTTAAATACCTTGGACTTGTCCTTATACGCAATATTCTCCACCCGCTTTGCGATTTCCTCGATTTGGACAACGCCCTCGGCCAGCAACGCAGGAGTGCGAAACACGCCGCAATGGTGCTGCATTGAATTGCGCATGGAGGTGCCGACTTCGACAACCTTTTCACCCGATTGCCGATCTTCAAGCTTGTGAAACCGGTCAAGCGAACGATCGATGGCGGATTGTGGAATCGGTTGATGCGAGCGCTGACGTTCGGGGTGACTGTCAACGATATGATTGCCTGCGGCGCGACCAAACACCACCAGATCAAGCAAGGAATTGGTGCCCAGGCGATTCGCGCCGTGCACCGACGTGGCGGAGCATTCACCAATGGCGTACAAGCCATTGATCGTCCGGTCCTGGCCATTTTCAGTGACGAACACATGGCCATCGAAGCCGGCCGGAATGCCGCCCATTTGATAGTGAATGGTCGGAACCACCGGGATCGGGTCTTTAATGGGATCGACGTTGGCGAACTTGATTGCAATTTCACGAATCGAGGGCAGGCGCCTTTGAATCGTTTCGGCACCCAGGTGATCGAGCTTGAGCAATATATAGCTGCCATCGGGGCCGCAACCGCGACCTTCCTTGATTTCCTGATCCATTGCGCGCGACACAATATCGCGCGACGCCAAGTCCTTGACCGTGGGCGCGTAACGCTCCATGAAGCGTTCCCCATCCTTATTCAGTAAAATGCCACCTTCGCCGCGAACGCCTTCGGTGATCAGCACCCCCGCGCCGGCAACGCCGGTGGGGTGAAACTGCCAGAATTCCATGTCTTCGAGCGGTACGCCGGCGCGTGCCGCCATGCCCAAGCCGTCGCCCGTGTTGATGTAGGCGTTTGTCGAGGCTGCCCAAATGCGCCCTGCGCCGCCGGTGGCCAGCACGGTCACTTTGGCTTCAAGCACATAGATTTCACCGGTTTCCATCTCGAGCGCGGTCACGCCCAAAACATCGCCAGCCTCGTTGCGCAGCAGATCAAGAGCCATCCATTCGACAAAGAACTGAGTATGGGCCGCAACGTTGCGCTGATACAGAGTATGCAACAAGGCATGCCCTGTGCGGTCGGCGGCGGCACAGGCCCGCTGAACCGGCTTTTCACCGAAATTGGCCGCATGCCCGCCAAACGGACGCTGATAAATCGTGCCGTTGGGGTTGCGATCGAAAGGCATGCCGAAATGCTCAAGCTCGTAAACGGCGTTGGGCGCTTCGCGGCACATGAATTCGATGGCATCCTGGTCGCCCAGCCAATCCGAACCCTTGACGGTGTCGTACATATGCCAGATCCACTTGTCTTCGCTCATGTTGCCAAGCGAGGCGCTGATGCCCCCCTGCGCCGCCACTGTATGGGAACGAGTGGGAAATACTTTGGATAGCACTGCAACGGATAAGCCGGCTTGCGCCAGTTGCAAAGCGCAACGCATGCCGGATCCGCCGGCGCCTACAACCACCACATCGAACTGGCGGCGAGGTAAGGAATGTTTGACAGCAGCCACGGCTTATAAACTCCAGAGAATTTTTACGAAATAAACAACGGAACCCGCCAACCACAGGACGGATGCCGCCTCGAAGAACAAGCGCAAGCCAGCGGAATGGATATAATCCATCCAGATATCGCGAATGCCCACCCATGCATGCCAAACCAGCGACACAAACACAACCGTCGCCAGGATTTGCCCAATCGGCATGCTGCCCCAGTGGAAGGTGAAGCGATGCTGCCAGGTTTCGAAATTCAGTTCAGAGGCAAAGATAACGCTGATAAGCAGCGCCAGCGTATAGACAGCCATAATGACCGCTGAAACGCGCTGAACGATGAAAT
>JBDTGB010000164.1:0-4245 GCA_039937635.1 Burkholderiaceae bacterium
CCATTAGCGAAATTATGGTGAATCGATATGATGAAATTTTTGTCGAGACGGCTGGCAAACTGGCGCGCCATGGGTCTAGCTTCAGCAGCGAGCAGGCGGTGCTTGCCGTGATCGAGCGTATCGTTTCGCCCCTCGGCCGGCGGATTGACGAAAGTTCGCCGATGGTGGACGCGCGCCTGCGCGACGGATCGCGCGTCAATGCCGTGATATCGCCTGTGTCGCTGAAGGGGGCAAGTCTAACTATACGGAAATTCCCTCAAAATCGGCCGACCATGGACGACTTGCTTCGGATCGGCGCTTATGACGCAAGCATGCGGGAATTCCTGCATGTATGCGTTGTGCTTCGTAAAAATATAATCGTGTCCGGCGGAACAGGTTCGGGGAAAACGACTTTGCTTAATATATTGTCAAACTGCATCCCGGCCGCCGAGCGTGTTGTCACGATCGAGGACGCTGCGGAACTTCGCTTGAGTCACACACATCTGGTGGCGCTTGAAGCCAGGCCGGCCAACCTCGAGGGACGCGGCAAGATCGAGATCCGCGATTTGGTGCGCAACGCGCTGCGTATGCGCCCGGACCGCATCGTAATTGGCGAATGCCGGGGTGGCGAGGCTTTTGACATGCTGGCGGCCATGAATACGGGTCACGAGGGTTCGCTTACGACGCTGCATGCAAATAGCGCGCGCGACGCCTTGTCGCGACTTGAAACCATGATTCTTATGGCGGGCATGGATGTGCCGCTGACGGCCGTGCGCGAGCATATTGCGGCCAGTATCGATCTGATTGTGCAGCAAGCGCGTTTAAGCGACGGCCGTCGACTGATTACGGCGATCGTCGAGGTCACAGGTATGGAAAGCGGACGCATACAAACGCAGGAATTGTTTCGTTACCAGGCTGGCCCTCCACCCGCATTTGTGGGTTGCGGCGTCATGCCCGATTTTTTTTCAAGAAGCGACGCGCAGTCGGCGCAATTGAATATCGATTTGTTCAATCAGCATACGGTGTTGCGCCACACAGCTGTTCACTTTGAGGCAGAAGCCGGCGGCAGCGCCGATGATCCTGGAGCTTCGCGCCCATGGTGATCGTTTTTTTGTTGTGTATGGTTGTGCTGGTCGCTGTGCTGGCGTGGATTGCTCAGGATTGGACGAATCGAGCCTATCAGCATTACCAGACGGCATTTGAAAAAGAAGCCAAGGCTACGCTAAGCGAGTTCTTTCTATTTTTCGACCCGGCCCAGCTCTGGTTGGCCAATGTGATTTTATGCACATGTTTGGTGGCGGCCATTTTTGTCGTGTCGGGGGCACCGTGGCTGGCGGGCTGCGCGGGTGTATTGGCGTTGGTCATGCCGCAATACGTAATAGCTCGCGTGCGTCGGCGACGCCTGGCGCGTTTTGATGAACAATTGCCCGATGTGCTGCTGGCGCTGGCGGGGGCGCTGCGCGCGGGTTCCGGGGTGCAGGCAGCGCTGCGTCACATCGTCGCCCAGGCGCCCAACCCCCTGGCGCAAGAATTCGGTTTAATGCTGCGCGAGCAAAGAATAGGTGTTTCCTTCGAGCAGGCATTGACCGAGCTCTATGTGCGTATCCCCACCGAAGGAACGGGGCTCGTCGTTTCCTCGTTAAAAATCGCGGTGCAAAGCGGTGGAAATCTGGCGGAAACACTCGAGCGAATTGCCGGCACCTTGCGCGCGCGTCTTCATTTGTTAGGCCGTGTCCGGGCGCTGACGTCGCAAGGCCGGTTGCAGGCTTGGGTCATGGCCGGTTTACCGTTTGGTCTTGCATTGGTGCTGGATCGGCTCGATCCGGAATCCATGGCTATGTTGTGGAGCACGCCCTTGGGCTGGGCCGTGATTGCCGTTATTGTGGGTCTGGAGCTGATTGGCGTAATGTTTATACGACGTATTGTCGATATACAAGTGTAGCCGGAGGGGCGTCATGTATTTTTGGTTAAGCTGCGGTGCGGCAGGGTGTTCGATTTGTTCGCTGATTTGGGTTTTTACCCGGCCCGTTATAACCCATGGCGGCACGAGCGCCGCCTATTCTCATCAGCTTGTTTTACGGCTGATCTGGCCGTGGGTCTCCGTGTTTGCTTCGCTGTGCAAGCCGTTTATTTCCTGGCGCACGCGGCAGGGTTTGGTAAAGCTAATTCAAGTGGCGGGGCTGGACCCCGTATGGAAAGCCGAACATATCGTTGCCATGCAGTGTCTGTCTTTGCTAGTTTTTGGCTCGTGCAGCGGGTTGGCGCTGGGCATAGGCGCATCGTATGACTGGGGGCATGGCGTCTTGTTGGCTTTGCTTGTCGGCGGCGCGGCAGCGTGGTGGCCGCGTTATCGGCTGCGTGGCCAAGGCGCTGCGCGCCAACGCTTGATGCTGAAAGAATTTCCGTTTTTGCTGGACATGACGACCTTGTGCGTTGAAGCGGGACTTAATTTGCAGGGGGCTTTACAGCAAGCGGCTCAACACGGCCCTGTTGGCCCTTTGCGTCATGAACTGCGTGGCGCGCTGGCCGACATGCGGGCCGGCGTCCCGCGGTTGGAAGCCTTGATCGAATTGGCGAATCGCACCGACCTGGTTGCCGTGCGCCAGTTGGCAACGGCATTGGGACAAGCGGACCAGCTAGGGATGAGCCTGGGCCCTTTATTGAGGGCCCAATCAGAGCAGCGTCGCGCGGAACGGTTTTTGCGCGCCGAGAAGCTTGCCCTTGAGGCGCCTGTGAAAATGCTGTTTCCCATGGTGTTTTGCATATTCCCCTGTACGTTTTTGATCATAGGTTTCCCAATTGTGGTCAAGCTAATGGGGGTCGAGCTTTGAATATGCACGCGCCGCCTCTTATGCTGTATCGGGCGACCAGCTTCTGGGCGCGCCTGCGTGGTCTGCATGCCCATTCGGCTTTGTCGGGGCATCGCGGTCTGTGGCTTTTTCCGTGCAATGCGATTCAGACGTTTGGGCTTGTGGCCGAAATTGACGTAATTTTTCTTGATGCCCGCGGTCGCGTTTTAAAGCGGGTTGATTGTCTGGCGCCGAACCGGATCGCGTTTTGTTTATCAGCCAAATCGGTCGTTGAATTGCCGCGCGGTTATTGCGCCCGATATCCCCACTATTTGGCGGCCATTTATCGGTCCTTGCGTTGGGTTGATCCCGCCGCTTATTCGACGGTCGGGTAATTTGCTCCAAATACGCTGACGTAAGTTGGGTAAAAGCTGCAGTACAGGATGGCGGCAATCATGATGTTGACGGGGGTAAGCACGATTTGCACGACGCTGGCGCCAACGCCCGCGCCAACCAGTACATCGCCCAATAATTGCGCAGCAAAGAAGACGGCCGCCCAGGTTGCCCCATAAAGCAAGAACGGCCATTTGTTGCGCCAGCATGCAATCATGGAAAAAAACAGCGCCTGCGTGAATTTTATTTTGTGCCAGCCCATCAGGGCGGGCGCGTGCCAGAACAAAGCCGAGATCAGCACATACAGCAAGCCAAAAGTAATAAAAGGGCCGCGTACCGCTTGCATCAGCGCTATTTCGTTAATTGTTCCGTCGCTTCCCACGGCGGCCATCAGCTTGTCGATAAAAGGCAGGGTGGCCAGGAATCCTCCGACCAGACAGCACAGCAGATACGCGAAACCCAGGCCGAACAAGCGCCTTCGTATGGTCGCGTCGCGTATGGGTTCGAGCCACATGTTCAACAGCATCGGGCGACCGGAGGCGATATTGCGGCAGGCGCACAGCGTGATGAAGGTCAGCACAGGCGTGGCGGCAATCAGCGTCATCTGACCGAATAGGGGGATTAAATAGCTAATTGTTATAAAAAAACCCGTTGTCAGGCTCCAGAAAAACATGGCCAGAGGCTGGCGTCGAAAGATCCGGATTCCATCTAGAATCCATTGCCAGCCGGACGCAATGGGGAGGATGGCAGCTTGCATAGTGGGTGGGGTTTCCAAGAAATGGGAGGTCGAGTATAACGACTACGGCAGGGCGATGGAAACGGGTTTGTATCGTTCCAGCAAAATGAGCTCGAAATGTCGCGGATCGTGCGGTTTCAGCGTCTGGGCCGGCCGGGGCAGGAAAAAGTCATACAGGCGCGACACCCAGAAGCGCAAGGCCGCCGCTCGCAATAAGGCGGCCCATGCAAGTTGTTCGGCCTGGGTAAAAGGGCGGATGCTTGCGTAGGCCTTCAGCCACGCTTGCAGTTTTTCCCGCTCGAAGACACCCGAATTTTGGTCGATGCACCAATCGTTTACGCTAACGGC
>JBDTGB010000165.1:0-2854 GCA_039937635.1 Burkholderiaceae bacterium
ACCTGATCCCCCGCCACATCATCGGGCAAACGGCGCCCCGTTCGATCCAGGTACACCGGCTCGGCGACGGCCACAGCGGCACGCGGCACAAGTGTGTAGGGCCGGCGTAAATAATCGTACGCATACAGAGGCTCATAAATGGAATAGGTAAAGGGTGTCTCATCGGTGGAATACGAGCTGGCGGGGTCCAGGAATTTGGGCGAACGCTGAACGAAAGCGGTATATAAAACATTCTGCTTTTCGTCGCCTCGCGCATAGGGGCTATTTACGAGCGAACGCGAACAGCTTGTCAACAACACCAACGCCAGCAGGCCGGCCAGCCATCGACAACGAGCCACCGAGTTGATGATAGCCCGCATTATCGCTATCGACCTTGCAAGATGCGCAAACAAACAAGCAATGAAATTTCTAACATTGTCCCTGCTTCCAGCATTGATAACGCCAAACCCACGGCCTAACCGGATCCGGCGATTGCCACAAACCCAGGCGCGAGCGGCGAGCTTGCGCTTCAAGCTCGGGAATTTTCGGATCACGCATATATTTTCCATGCCCCTCCATATTGGCCCAGGCAACGCCGTCAGCCACCTGTTTCCGATTGGCGGTGGAACCGTCAGCCAGCGGAACGTCGCACACATTGCGTTCGTATCTATCCCGTTCGAAGCAGATCAAATCCAAGGTTTTCCCCGCAACCAGCTTGGCCAGCGCGTCTTTGGACACTTGCCCAAATGGCTGCCCCGGCCGCTCTCGTCCGTGAGTAGTCTCGGGCGCATCAATACTGGCCAGTCGAATACGCTCTTGATGTCCTTCAACCAGCAACGTGAACGTGTCGCCGTCGGCCACATGCACCACCCTGCCAGCAAGCGTGTAGGCGCCGTGCGTCGAACCATGCTGCGTTGGCGCAGCCACGGCGCCGCAACCAAACCCCGCAATAGCGCCCAGCGAGACAAACAGGAGCGCGCGAATCGCGCACATCTTGAAACGGCAGATTAAAGACATCGGCAAAACCTTACAGTGACTGCAACTGGTTAACACTTGATTCGCTCCATGCGCGCTCCAGAATCGGGCCCGCCAGCGCCGATGGAATGCCTACTCCGAAAACACGGCCGCCTCGCCCCGCAAAACGGGTTTGAATAAAAGCATCGGCCACCGCCTGCGGAGCGCACTGCAACAACAAGCTGGCCTGCGACAATAACACCAGTTCTTGCGCCACATAACGCCCAGCGGCTTCCAGCGTTGGGCCGGAAGTCGACAGAACGCTTGACAAGCGCGCCGCGCATTCCTTTAACAAGGGTTCGCCCGCGCAATCGCGCAATAAAGTTGCACACAGCACATCCGCCAGCTCGGGTTGGCGATTGATGGCGCGCAGAACATCCAGACACATCACATTGCCCGAGCCTTCCCAAATCGAATTCACCGGGCTCTCCCGATACAGGCGCGCCATGGGGGCTTCTTCGATATAACCGTTTCCTCCCCAAACTTCCATGCATTCCGCCACCGCATCAATGCCGCGCTTGCAAATCCAAAACTTGGCGGCTGGCGTCAAAACCCGGCGATAGGCCTGGTTCAATGAATCGCTCGGATCATCCAGAGCGCGTGCCAGGCGCAGCGCCAGAACGGTCGCCGCCTCGCTTTCGAGCGCAAGGTCGGCCAGAACACTTTGCATCAACGGCTGGCCGATCAATGCGTGGCCAAAAACAAAACGATGATTCGCATGATGCAAGGCCTGAACCAGCGCCTGTCTTAACAAAGCGGCGCTGCCCAATACGCAGTCCAGACGCGTATACATGGCCATTTCAACCAGGGTGCCTATCCCGCGGCCTTCCTCGCCGACCAGCACGCCCTGCGCATCGGAAAATTCAACCTCGGCGCTCGCGTTCGAACTATTTCCCATCTTGTCTTTAAGACGCTGAATATGGACCGGATTTTTGCCGCCTTCGGCACGCCAGCGTGGGACGTAAAAGCAAGAAAAAACCTGCTTGTGTTTGGCCAGCACCAAGTGCGCATCGGAGTCCGGCGAAGAAAAGAACCATTTGTGGCCCGTCAGCCTGTACGTGGCGCCGCGACCCGCAGCTGCCACGGGCTCGGCGCACGTGGTGTTCGAGCGCAAGTCCGATCCGCCTTGTTTTTCCGTCATGCCCATCTTGCCCGCCACCGGTTGATCGCGCTCGTCGTACCGATCTGAATACAACATGGTCTTAATCGATTCAAATAATGGCTCGCGTTGCAACACGGGAATCGCGGCCGACGTCATGGTGGTCGGACACAAAGAACCCGCCTCGATCTGCCCATGCAATAAATAAGTCGCCGCCCGGGCAACGTGCGCGCCGACACAAGGGCTGCGCCAGGCGCTGCAATGCATGCTCTGCGCGAAAGCCATGCGCATAAACTGGCGCCAGGCCGGATGGAAATGAACGCGATCCACGCGTACGCCATGCCGATCAAACGCTTCGAGTTCGGGCTTATAACGATTGGCATCGCGCGCCGCAGCAAAACTTTGCGGCAGCCCAAGTTGCTCACCGTAGTCGATCAAGGCCTCTTCATGCCATCCAGCGCCTTCCCGTCGCACGCCTTCTTGCAGCGCCCTGTCAGTCAAATACAGGTTGTAATCAAGCAGATCGGGAACCTGATTCGTCACTTGATGCGTACCCTGGCCCATGATAAGTGTCTTCCGCCCTTTTGAGCCGGCCCTAAAGCCATCCCGCCTTTTTAAACTTCCAAAATAACACGCCGCATGCCAGAGCCATCGCCGCCATGATCAAGGCATAACCATACGTCCAGCTTAGCTCCGGCATATATTTGAAATTCATGCCGTAAATGCCTGCGACGGCGGTGGGACCCGCCAGGATAGCCGCCC
>JBDTGB010000166.1:0-7424 GCA_039937635.1 Burkholderiaceae bacterium
GTCGGGTACCAACCAGTAAAATAATAAAGGCGCCCAGAAGGTGCCTTTATTTTATGAGCGCCATGTCGCAAAGCACGTTACCTCCCATCCATGATCGACGCATCGTTGTCCCTGGCTTCGATCCACAGGCTCAGCCTATTGTGCCCACCGAAGTTTTGGTCCCGCTTTTGCCTGGGGCCCTTGAATTGGACTTCATCTGCGCGGCGTTCAATTTCCCCGTTGACTGGCATGTCGAACCCATTTTTTCCGACTCGTTCAGCTCCAATTTTTTGGATTGCAAAGATATTGTTCGGGCTGCTGTGTTTTTCCCTTTGGTGCAACGGCCACTGGGTTTGAGTGTTATTTTTACACGGCGATCTCCTCAGTTGTACGACCATGCGGGGCAGATTAGTTTTCCGGGCGGACGAATTGAGCCCTTTGATCGCGATGCCACCGCTGCGGCACTGCGCGAAACGCAGGAAGAAATTGGCGTAGGGCCGCAATTCATACAGATCATCGGAACTCAGCCCGGTTTTTTGACGTCGACGCGTTTTACCATGCAGCCCGTTATTGGTCTGGTGCGGCCTGGATTCACAATTACGCCTGCGTTGGACGAAGTGGCCGAAGTCTTTGAAGTGCCGCTTTCGGTATTGATGGATCCTGGCCTGCATCGTTTACATCAGGCGCAGTTGGCTGACGGTGGACATCGGTTTTATTTTTCCATCACGTGGCATTCTTATTTCATATGGGGCGCCACGGCGGCATTAATCCGCAATTTCTATCACTTTCTGGCGGCGGCCCAGGCCAGGCTCGATCCAGAACGCAGGCTCTCCCACAGCCCCTAATAGCGCACCTTGGCTTCGTTCTCGGCTAGAATGCGCCGATAAAGCCCGTGGCGTTCGGGGCTGATTTCACCCCGTTTTAGCGCGGCTAGAACACCGCAGCCCGGTTCATGGCGGTGCGTGCAATTGTAAAATCGGCAATAGGGTATGGCGTCTTTGAATTCTGGAAAACCATGTTCAATGTCAGTGGCGCTCAGGTGGTTAAGCCCGAAGGCCTGAAACCCCGGAGAATCAATAATGTCGCCGCTGTTTTCGGGGAGGTGATACAAGCGGGTGCTGGTTGTCGTGTGCTTGCCCGCATCCAGCGCTTGCGAGTGTTCTTGCGTGTAAGCCAGCGCCTGGGGCGCCAACGCGTTAAGAATCGTTGATTTGCCCATTCCGCTTTGACCTAGCAACAAGCTGGTGCGGCCTTTCAGCAAGGGCAGTAATAATGTCTGGACCTGGTCAAGGTTCAGTGCGCTGAATTCAAGGACGCGCACACCCAGCGCGGCAAAGCTCGCCAGACGCGCTCTGGCGATTGACAGCTTGTTTGTAATGTCAATTTTGTTCAGGATGATCAAAGGCTCGATGTCGGCGCTGCGTGCCGCCACCAGGGCCCGTCCCGTCAAATCTTCAGAGACCGCTGGCTCGACGGCAACAACAATCAGCAATTGGTCGACATTGGCGGCGAACTGCTTGGTGCGCATTTCGTCCGAGCGATAGAGCAGATTGCGGCGTTCGAGTATCCTGTCGATAACGCCTTCGGTGGCTCCTTGCAGACTGATTTCAACAAAATCGCCGACAGCCGCGCCGGCCTTTTTCCCTTTTGGAAAGCATTTTCGCAGTTCGCCGTTTTCAAGCTCCACGGTGTAGTGGCGCCCGTGCGCGGCAATAATGCGCCCTTGAGCCGTGGCGGTTTCAGCCATGTTTCAGATGCTGAATCCGCACCACCGCCGGCGGGTGGCTATCGTAGACTGCGGAGTGGATAGGGTCGGGCGTTAACGTGGCGGCGTTATCGTCGTACAGCTTGACCAGCGCCGATATCAATGGCGGGGCCGAGCACTGCGTGACGGCGTAATGGTCTGCCTGAAATTCATCGCGGCGTGAAAGCCAGCTTGCCAAAGGCGTCGCCCAGAATGTGAAGATCGGCGTCGCCAGAAAAAATAAAATCAACGCCAGGGCGTCGTTGGGCCGCCCAAATTGCGGGACGACGCCCAGTCCTGTGTAGAACCATGTTTGTCCGCAGAGCCAGCTTAGTATCTGAAGAAACACGAGCGCGAGACCGAAGCTTGCAATCATTCGTTTAATAACGTGCTTGTGCTTGAAGTGGCCCAGCTCGTGGGCCAGCACGGCCTCGATTTCATCCGTGTTCAAACGCGCGAGCAAGGTGTCGAAGAATACTATCCTTCGCGCCTTGCCGAAGCCCGTGAAGTACGCGTTGCCGTGGGCCGAGCGTTTCGAGCCGTCCATGACGAAAAGGCCGCGCAACGCAAAGCCGCAGCGCCGGGCCAGCCCATGGATGCGTTCGGATATTTCGGGGTTATCCAACGGTGTGAATTTATTGAATAGCGGAGCGATAACGGTTGGAAATAGCCACAGAATCAAGAAATTGAAGCTAACCCAGATGATCCATGCCCACCAGCCCCAATGGGCGCCCGCGTGAGCCATGACCCATAATAGGCTGGCGGCCAACGGCGCGCCCAGCAGCACTGTAATCAGCAAGCCTTTCAGGGCATCGGTGATGTACAACTTGGGGGTGACGCGATTAAAACCGAATTTGGCTTCGAGCCCGAATTTGCGCCATGCTGAAAAGGGTATGTTTAACAGTCCTAGCAGCGCCAATACGGAACCGATCAGTGCCAATTGACGTCCCATCTCGTTTTCGATGGCAAGGCCAAGGCGCGTGTCCAGATACTGCAGTCCGCCCAATAAGGTGAAACTTACCAGTATGGCGGCGTCGGCGACCCGTTCGAGCATATTGAGCCGCATTTTTGCCAGGGTGTAGTCAGCGGCCCGTTGATGGCTGCGCAGGCTGATCCGCTCTGAAAATTCAACCGGGATGCGCTCACGATTCACTTTTACGTGGCGTATTTGGCGTGTTGCCAGCCATAAACGCAGCAAAATATCCGTCAGCAAAAAGGCGATGAAAAACAATGTGAACATAAGGGGTTTGGCTTTATGCGAAAATCGATGTTTTAAGGAAGAATTATATGGCGGTTAATGATCAGCGTTTGGTTTGGCTCGATATGGAAATGACGGGACTCGATCCCGAAAAAGAACGCATTATCGAGGTGGCGATGGTGGTTACCGAGCCAGATTTGACATTTGTCGCTCAAGCCCCCGTACTGGTTATACACCAGAGCGATGCTCTGCTGGATGCCATGGACAAATGGAATAGGTCGACGCATGGCAAAAGCGGCTTGATAGAAAAGGTCAAGGCCTCGACCCTTACCGAGGAACAGGCGGAAGAGCAACTGCTGGCGTTTTTGAGCCAATATGTGCCGTCCGGAAAATCCCCGATGTGCGGCAATACGATCGGTCAGGACCGCCGATTCATGAACAAGTACATGCCTCGTTTGGAAGCTTACTTCCATTACCGCAATCTGGATGTCAGCACCTTGAAAGAACTTTCTCTGCGCTGGAAGCCCGAAGTATATAAGAGCTTCGTCAAGAAAAGTTGTCACGAGGCTCTGGCCGACATCAACGAGTCCATCGAAGAACTAAAGCATTATCGCGAACATTTCATCAAATTGTGACGGGAGCGATGATCTGCGACAGTATTCAATTTACAGGAAATTGAAAATGCTCCACGGCGGCATAGCGGGCATCGGTGTCGATTTATTGCGTATCGAGCGCATTGAACGCGTTTATGTTCGTCACGGATCGAGGTTTATCCAGCGTATTTTGGGCGAGCAGGAAATTGAGAAATTTCAGCGCCGCTATCAGCACGATCCGTGTCGCGGCATACGGTTTCTTGCCTCCCGGTTCGCCGCGAAAGAGGCGTTTTCGAAGGCAATCGGCTTAGGGATGCATAGTCCCATGGCATGGTCCCGCATGCAAACCCTTAATGAACCTGGCGGCAGGCCGTGTGTTCGTCTTGGCGAACCGCTGGCGAGCTGGTATGCGCGTCGATTCGGCGTGGCGCATGTTTCGATTACGGACGAAAGCGACACGGTTGTCGCGTTTGTTGTCGTTGAAACACGGGCTGGTGGTCTGGCCGATTAATTACTACCTGGCATGGAAAAAGGACGCAACCGTGACCGCTGACCCGCTGCACACACTATTGGCTCCAGGCCCCGTCATGGTCGATGTGGCCGGGCTCGAGTTGACCGAGCATGAAAAGCATCGTTTGCACCATCCTTTGGTGGGTGGTGTCATCTTGTTCGCCCGCAATTTCGACAATCGTGCGCAGCTTATCCGCCTGTGCCAAGCGATTCATGCTGAACGCAATGAACCTTTGCTGATTGCGGTCGATCACGAGGGCGGCCGGATTCAGCGTTTTCGCACCGACGGGTTTACGGCGATACCTGCCATGGGCATATTGGGCGATATTTGGATGCGCGATCCTATGCTTTCTATGCGTCTGGCGACCGAAACAGGCTATATATTGGGCGCTGAACTGCGGGCTTGTGGGGTTGATTTAAGCTTTACGCCTGTACTCGATCTGGATTACGGCGTAAGCAAAGTGATTGGGAATCGCGCTTTTCACCGCGATCCACGGGTCGTCACCATGTTGGCGCGCGCCTTGATCCAAGGTTTGATGCTGGCCGGCATGGGCGCATGTGGCAAGCATTTTCCAGGGCATGGTTGCGTTCAGGCCGACTCTCATCATCAGATTCCAGTCGACGAGCGTGAAATTCAGGAGATTCTGCAAGAAGACGCGGCCCCCTATGGCTGGCTGGGCGATATGGTGTTGCCCGCAGTCATGCCCGCACATGTTATTTATTCTAAAGTTGATCCGTCACCCGCCGGGTTTTCCAGGTACTGGATCCAGAAGGTTTTGCGTGAAGATCTTGCTTTTGACGGACTTGTGTTTTCCGACGATCTGACGATGCAAGGCGCGACCGTTGCGGGCGATATCCTGGGGCGCGCACAAGCGGCTTTAAATGCTGGGTGCGACATGGTTCTGGTTTGCAATCGTCCGGATTTGGCGGATGATTTATTGAACAGGCTAGTTTTCGATCAGCCGGATGTGTCGATTAATCGAATTCGCCGGCTGATGCCAAAGCGTCCTTCGGCCAATTGGGAGTCTTTACAAGCTAATGAGCGTTACCACTATGCCAGACGACTTCAATCTCAAATCGTTTCTGGATGATCTACCGCATCTGCCGGGTGTATATCGGCACATTGATACGGCGGGCGAGGTTTTATATGTTGGCAAGGCGCGTGATTTAAAAAAGCGCGTCACCTCTTATTTTCGGAAAAACCTGGATAGCCCGCGCATTGCGCACATGGTGGCGCGCGTGGTGCGTCTTGAAATTACAGTTACTCGCTCCGAAGCGGAAGCTCTGATATTAGAAAACAATCTAATCAAAACGCTAAAGCCGCGCTACAACATTTTGTTTCGCGACGACAAGTCCTACCCGTACTTGATGATCAGTGATCATGATGTTCCGCGGATTGCCTATTATCGCGGCGGCACGAGTGGCAAAGGGCGTTTTTTTGGGCCTTATCCGAATTCGTGGGCAGTGCGCGAGACAATACAAATTCTGCAACGGGTTTTTCGTTTGCGCACATGTGAAGACAGTGTGTTTGCGAACCGTTCCCGACCTTGTTTGCTCTACCAGATAGGACGCTGCTCGGCGCCCTGCGTCGGACTGATTAGTCGCGAGGACTATCACGCGGATGTGGAACGCGCCGTGCAGTTTCTGGAGGGCCGCGCCAAAGATGTCATGCGCGATATTGATAAGCGTATGCGCGACGCTTCCGCCGCGTGCCGATTCGAACAGGCCGCAGTGTTGCGCGACCAGATGGGTGCGCTGGCGCGTGTCTTGCAGCAGCAATCAATGGAAAAAATTGGTAGCGCCGACGTTGACGTGATTGCGAGTGCCTCGGCGGGCGGGCGGGTGTGCGTTAATCTGGCCATGGTTCGCGGCGGCCGGCATTTGGGTGATAGGCCATTTTTTCCGGTTCAGACGCAAGGCGATGATGCGGGCGACGTGTTGGCGGCGTTTGTCACTCAGCATTATTTGGGCGGCATGGTGCCGGCTGTGCTGGTGTGTTCGCATGTGTTGCCTGACCCAGGCTTGATCGATTTGCTGGCCGAACAGACGAATAGCAAGACACGGATGGTGACCAAACCGCGCGGGGTGCGCAAAACATGGCTGTTGCAGGCGCAGAAAAATGCTGAAATGGCCTTGGCTCGTTTGTTGTCGGAATCCAGCGCGCGAGCCGCTCGCACGCTTGCGCTGGCTTCGACGCTTGAACTCGATACCGACGAAGCGTCGCTTGATGCGCTGCACGTGGAATGTTTTGATATAAGTCACACAGCGGGCGAAGCAACGCAAGCGTCGTGCGTGGTGTATCAGCATCACGCCATGCAAGCTTCGTTGTATCGTCGATTCAACATTGCCGGAATTACACCGGGTGATGATTACGCCGCCATGCGACAGGTATTAAAGCGCCGCTTCGAGCGCGTTGCCGATGGCCAGATCGAAATGCCCGACATCGTGTTGATCGACGGCGGCAAGGGCCAGGTTGAAGTGGCGCGACAGGTATTTGTCGAATTGGGCCTGGACGTGCATGCCATCGTGGGCGTTGCAAAGGGGGAAGGGCGCAAGGTGGGTTTGGAGACTCTCGTGTTTGTTGACGGGCGAGCGCCCGTCGCCCTGGGGATCGAGTCGGCCGCGCTAATGCTGGTCGCGCAAATTCGCGATGAGGCCCATCGTTTTGCAATTACAGGAATGCGGGCGCGCCGCGCCAAGACGCGCAATGTGTCGCGCCTGGAGGAAATCGAGGGCGTGGGAGCGAAGCGTCGGCAAAAATTATTGGCCCGCTTTGGTGGTTTTTCGGGAGTGGTCAGCGCCAGTGTCGATGATTTGCGGTCCGTTGACGGCATTTCCGATGAGCTGGCTGAACGGATTTACCAGGCGCTGCGATAGGGTAATATTCACTTTATGCCTATTAATTTTCCGATTGTCCTGACTTGGCTGCGCATCGCCATGATTCCGTTAGTTGTGGGGTTGTTTTATATCCCCGCAGACTGGATCCCGGGGCCGGTGCGCGATGTGATCGCCGCGAGCGCCTTTATTGTGGCGGCGCTGACTGACTGGCTCGACGGTTGGCTGGCCAGGCGCTGGAATCAGACTTCTTCGTTTGGCGCATTTCTGGATCCGGTGGCCGACAAGCTGATTGTATGCGCGGCATTGTTGGTATTACTGGATTTGAATCGCGTCGATTCGTTTATTGCCCTGATTATCATTGGCCGCGAGATTACGATTTCGGCATTACGTGAATGGATGGCCAAAATCGGGGCCAGCGGCAGTGTTGCCGTGCACTGGCTTGGCAAGGTGAAAACGATTGCGCAAATGATCGCCATCCCGTGCCTGTTGTATTGGCAGCCGATCTACGATGTATCGACGGCGCAGGTGGGTGGTGCGCTGATTATTGTTGCGGCTATTTTAA
>JBDTGB010000167.1:0-2699 GCA_039937635.1 Burkholderiaceae bacterium
GCGACGGCAAACACGCCAATCAGCCCGATCAGGAACAAAACGACGGAACCCGCATCGGAGGCCGCGAAAAGCGCCCCGCCGATCAGGTCGAACGTCCCGCGGCAAAGCGCCGCCAGCAATGCAAAAAAGAGGATTGATTCAAGCCAGCGCCGCCACGCGGGTAGCGGCATTTCGCCCTTTTGCTCCCACGGCAACGCCAGAAAGGGGCGTTCGACGAAAAAAGGAAGGTTGGCGGTTAGAATCGCAAGCACGATCAGGAACCAAACAGGCGCCGACAGGTTCATCAATATCCTTAGAAGCCCAGCGAACCTTCAATCGCCTTGACGCAAAGCGTCATCAAACCGCTGGGTACGACACCCAGGATAATCAGCAACAAGCCATTTAGCGACATTAACCCTTTGGGGATAATGCCGGTCGTCCCGCCTGGCGCGACATCGCCATCGGGTTCTTCGAAATACGCCACCTTGACCACGCGCAAATAGAAGAACGCGCCAATCAGCGAAAACATAACAGCTACAACCGCTATGGCAACGTGGCCCGCGCCGACCAGCGCCTGCAACACGCTTAGCTTGGCGTAAAAGCCCGCCAGCGGAGGAATGCCCGCCAAAGAAAACATCGACACCAAAAGCGCTCCGGCCAAAACCGGATTACGCCGGTTCAAGCCCTTTAGATCGGCAATTTCGTCGCTCTCAAAGTTATTGCGGCTTAGTAGCAGTATCAGACCGAAGGTCACCAGAGTCGAGAAAATATAAATAAGCAAATAAAACAAGGCTGCGCCATACGCCTGCCCAGTTGCTTCGGGGTGGTTCTCAACCACGCCCGACAGCAATCCCAGGAATACATAGCCCATGTGCGAAATCATGGAATATCCCAGCATCCGTTTGAAGTTGGTTTGGGCAATGGCGACGATATTGCCTATTCCCAACGACAAAACCGCCAGAATCAGCAGCATGGGTTGCCAATCCAGCGCAACGCCGTGCAGGCCTTCCATCAGCAAACGGACTGTCACCGCAAAAACCGCGAAATACGGCGTCGACCCCAGAATAAGCGTCACCGACGTGGGCGCGCCGTGATAGACGTCAGGCACCCACATATGAAATGGCGCCACGCCCATCTTGAAGGCAAAGGCGGCCACCACAAACACCGAGCCAAACACCAGCGGCAAACGCTGGGCCTGACCATGAGAAATGACTTGCGCGATCTTGACCAGGTCCAGTTCACCCGTCGCGCCGTAAATCATCGACATGCCGTACAGCAAAATACCGGTAGCCAGTGCGCCCAGCACAAAATACTTCATGGCAGCTTCAGTGGCCACGCTATGATCCCGGCGCAAGGCGACCAGGGCGTACAACGCAATCGACATCAGCTCGATGCCCAGATACACCGTCAGCATGCTGCCCGCTGAAATCATGACCATTTGCCCAAGCAAGGTCAGCAGGGTCAAGGTGTAGATTTCACCACCGTTGCGCAGCATGTCGCGCTGCTCGGAATAATCGCGGCCGTATATCAGCGTGGCGGCCACGGCAATGTACGAGGCTATCTTAAGTAGATGGGACAGCGGATCGGCCACATACAAGCCATGGAACGCGCGCCCCGACACGCCCGTGTCCCACTGCCATAACGACAGTAGTGTCAGGATAATCAGCGTCCCGATAGTCAGCATGAAGGTTAAATGATGCTGTTCGGACTTGCTGAACGCGTCGACAATCAGTACGACTGCCGCCAGAACCAGAAGCACGATCTCGGGAGCGGCCAGGACGAAGTCAATTGGGTTTTGCATAATTATCGGCGCCTACAGTTTCGAGATAGAGACGTGCTGCAACAAGGCCTGTACCGACACATGCATGACATCTGTAAACGGTTTGGGATAGATCCCCATGAACAACACCATAATCGCCATAATTCCCATAATGAGAAACTCGCGCTTGCTGAAATCGACCATGGCGCGCACCCGGTCGTTGCCGATCGCTCCAAGTGCGACGCGCTTGAGCATCCATAACGAATACGCCGCGCCCCAGATCAAGGCCGAAGCCGTCAGCACGCCGATCCAGAAGTTATATTCGACGGCCCCCATAATGACCGTGAACTCGCCCACGAAGCCGCTGGTGCCCGGCAAGCCGCAATTGGCCATGGAAAACAGCACGAAAAACGCCACAAAGCGCGGCATTGTATTAATAACGCCACCGTACTCCGCAATCGCCCGCGTATGGAGGCGATCGTACAAGACCCCGATACACAAGAACATGGCCGCCGAGACAAAGCCGTGTGAAATCATTTGCACGACAGCGCCTTCGACGCCGGCCGTGTTGAATATGAAAAAACCCAGAGTGACGAAACCCATATGCGCCACTGATGAATACGCCACGACCTTTTTCATATCGGTCTGGACTATCGCCACCAGGCCGATATAAATAATGGCAATGATCGACAGAGCGATCATCAGGCCCGACAGGCTGCGCGAGGCATCGGGCGCGATCGGCAGGGAAAACCGTAGAAACGCATACGCGCCCAGCTTCAGCATCGTGGCGGCCAGCACGACCGACCCGCCCGTGGGCGCCTCAACGTGCGCATCGGGCAACCACGTATGCACCGGCCACATCGGCACCTTGACGGCAAACGACGCCAGAAAAGCCAGAAAGATCAATATCTGCGGCGTATAGCCCAGCTTAAGCTCGTGCCAAGTTTGAATATCGAACGAG
>JBDTGB010000168.1:0-4300 GCA_039937635.1 Burkholderiaceae bacterium
TATGCCGAATACTTCCCGCAATTTATAAAAGTGGGCATCGAAGGCGTCCTGCTCGACAGGAAGCTGGCCCAGTTCGATCTTCCCAAACTGGCCGCCGCGTTAAACGCCCAGCGCGATCAGCAATTCAATTACCTGGGTCTACAAACACTGTACGACCGCTATTTCCTGCATTTGCATAACCGCCGCATCGAACTGCCGCAGATATTTTTCATGCGCGTGGCCATGGGCCTGGCGCTAAACGAAATTGATCGCGAAGCGCGTGCGATTGAATTCTACGAACTCCTCTCGTCATTCGACTTCATGAGCTCGACTCCGACACTGTTTAATTCGGGCACCCTGCATTCGCAACTTTCATCGTGCTACCTCACCACCGTGTCCGATGATCTCGCGGGCATTTACGACGCTATCAAGGAAAACGCCCTGTTGGCCAAGTACGCGGGCGGTCTGGGCAACGACTGGACGCCCGTGCGCGCCTTGCGCAGCTATATCAAAGGCACCAACGGTGAAAGCCAGGGCGTCGTCCCATTTCTTAAAGTGGTCAACGACACGGCCGTGGCGGTCAACCAAGGCGGCAAGCGCAAAGGCGCGGTCTGCGCCTATCTGGAAAGCTGGCATTTGGACATCGAAGAATTCCTTGACTTGCGTAAAAACACCGGCGACGAACGACGCCGCACGCACGACATGAACACCGCCAACTGGGTTCCCGATCTGTTTATGAAGCGCGTTATGGAAAAGGGCGACTGGACATTGTTTTCGCCGTCCGATGTTCCCGACCTGCATGACAAATACGGTCGCGCCTTTGAACAGGCCTATGTCGGCTACGAAGAAAAGGCGGCGCGGGGCGAACTTACCCTGTTTAAAACAATTCCGGCTCTATCGCTATGGCGCAAGATGCTATCCATGCTGTTCGAAACCGGCCACCCGTGGATCACCTTTAAAGATCCTTGCAACATCCGCTCGCCCCAGCAGCACGTCGGCGTCGTGCATAGCTCGAACCTGTGCACTGAAATCACGTTAAACACCAGCGATTCGGAAATCGCGGTATGCAATCTGGGTTCCGTAAACCTGGCCGCTCATCTTAAGAAAGACGCCAACGGCCAATACGCGCTGGATCACAGCAAACTGGAACGCACAATCACCACCGCCATGCGCATGCTCGATAACGTCATCGACATCAACTATTACGCAGTGGCCAAGGCGCGCAACTCCAATGCCCGTCATCGCCCGGTCGGAATGGGCATCATGGGGTTCCAGGATTGCCTGCACATGATGCGTATTCCGTTCGCTTCGCAGGCCGCCGTCGAATTTTCCGACCGATCCACAGAAGCGGCCTGCTATTACGCCTACTGGGCCTCCAGCAAGTTGGCGGCCGAACGCGGCGCCTACGCGAGTTTCAAGGGTTCGCTATGGGATCGCGGCATTTTGCCGCAAGACACGCTGGCTCTGCTGCGCGACGAACGCGGCGGCTACGTCGAAGTCGACGACAGCAGCACTCTGGACTGGGACGCCTTGCGCACGCACATCGGCCAATACGGCATGCGTAACTCCAATTGCGTCGCGATCGCTCCTACCGCGACTATCGCCAATATTATCGGTGTTTCGCCGTGCATTGAGCCAACTTACCGCAACCTGTTCGTTAAATCTAACCTGTCGGGCGAATTCACGGTGGTCAACGACTACCTGGTTCGCGATTTGAAAGAGCTCAACTTGTGGGACGAAGTCATGGTGGCCGACCTCAAGTATTTTGACGGCAGTCTGGCCCGCATCGATCGTGTTCCAACCGAGCTGCGCGAACTCTACGCCACAGCCTTCGAGGTTCACCCAAGCTGGATAATCGAGAACGCCGCGCGGCGTCAAAAATGGATCGACCAATCGCAGTCGCTCAACATTTTCATGGCAGGCGTCTCGGGCAAGAAACTCGATGACGTCTACAAGCTTGCCTGGATACGGGGCCTTAAAACCACCTACTACCTGCGCTCCAGCAGCGCCACCAGTGCCGAAAAATCAACGGGTCAAGGCGGCGAACTGAATGCAGTTTCCATGGGCGGAGCCACGGGTTCAAAATCGGCCGCAGCATTGCCCGACACCGAAGTACTTGGCGCGGCATGCACGATGCGCCCCGGCGATGAAGGCTTCGAAGAATGCGAAGCCTGCCAATAATCAAAGCAAAGGAAAAATTATGTTGAACTGGGAAGAAACTTCGACGCACGCTGCGGCACAAGCCAATCCGGCACAAATCCAGCGCGCCAACATCGGCAGACCTACCGATCAGGCCATTGCAAAACCAACGGAGGCGGCTGCGGCAACACCGCCCGTCGCGGGGCGCGTACGCGTTTCCGACAAGCGCATCATCAATGGCAAGACCGATGTCAACCAGTTGGTTCCTTTTAAATACAAATGGGCTTGGGACAAGTACCTGGCCTCTTGCGCCAACCACTGGATGCCAACAGAAATAAACATGTCGCGCGACCTGGCGCTTTGGAAAGACCCTAATGGTCTGACCGAAGACGAGCGCCGCATCGTAAAGCGCAACCTGGGTTTCTTCGTGACCGCCGATTCGCTGGCCGCGAACAATATCGTCTTGGGCACCTACCGCCACGTCACCGCGCCCGAATGCCGCCAATTTTTATTGCGCCAGGCATTCGAAGAAGCCATCCACACACACGCTTATCAATACATCGTCGAAAGCCTTGATCTGGACGAGGGCGAAATTTTTAACGCCTACAACGAAGTGCCGTCGATTCGGGCCAAAGATGAATTTCTGATCCCGTTCATCAACGTGATTGCTGATCCCGGTTTCAAAACAGGCACGCCCGAAACCGACAAAACACTGCTTAAATCACTCATCGTATTTGCATGCTTGATGGAAGGCCTGTTCTTTTATGTTGGTTTTACGCAAATACTTGCGTTAGGTCGCCAAAATAAAATGACGGGCGCCGCAGAGCAGTACATGTACATTTTGCGCGACGAATCCATGCACTGCAATTTCGGCATCGACTTGGTCAACACGATCAAACTCGAGAACCCGCATTTGTGGACGCCGGAGCTTCGCGAAGAGCTCCGCGATTTGTTCCGTCACGCTGTAGACCTTGAATATGCTTACGCTGAAGACACAATGCCTCGCGGCGTGCTCGGTTTAAATGCCTCGATGTTCAAATCATATTTGCGTTTTATTGCGAACCGTCGATGCCAGCAAATTGGTTTGGAAGCCATTTTCGGACCGGAAGAAAACCCGTTCCCATGGATGGCCGAGATGATCGATCTCAAGAAAGAACGCAACTTTTTCGAGACACGCGTAATCGAATATCAGACCGGTGGAGCATTAAGCTGGGAATAATGCTTGGAGTACAGCCAACGTGTACGTTAGACTCTAGGCGTGCGAAGTACAAAGTGCTTCGCACGCTTTGTGCCATTTGAGATGGGTCGCACCCTTATCGTGGGGGCCATATCAAATGGGTGAACATTCTCTACGACTTGATCTCAAGGAGCACTACTATGGCAACAGCCAAAAAGGCCGCGACAAAAACGGCCGCCAAAAAAGCTTCACCCGCTAAGAAAGCCTCACCCGCTAAAAAAGTTGCCGCTAAAAAAGTTGCCGCTAAAAAGGCGCCTGCCAAAAAAGTTGCTGCTAAAAAAACGGTAGCCAAAAAGGCGCCCGCTAAAAAGGCCGCCGCCAAGAAAACGGTCGCTAAAAAAGCGGTAGCCAAAAAAGCCCCTGCTAAAAAGGCCGCCGCAAAAAAAGCTCCAGCAAAAAAAGCCGCGGCTAAAAAGGCCGTAGCTAAAAAGGCGCCGGCTAAAAAGGCCGCCGCCAAGAAAACGGTAGCCAAAAAAGCCCCTGCTAAAAAGGCCGCCGCAAAAAAAGCCGCGCCGGCGGCTAAATCAACAGCCAAGGCAACCGCAAAGGCGCGTAAGGCAACAACTGCCGCTCCCGCCATCAAAAAGGCGATAAACCCGGCTGCGTCCTGGCCGTTCCCCACGGGTGGCCGTCCCTAAGCTCCAACCCGGGACACCACGTAAATAGACGTGAACAACCAAGCTGCTCGATTCCATCGAGCAGCTTTTTTTAAGGCATTGATTTTTCGCCTATGCGACAATGTAGCCTCGGAAAACCTCGAGTAGCCACGCTATGCTTAGTGACGTCCTGCACTTTATTATTAATATAATTTTCTCTTTATTCGGGATCGCGCTAATACTGCGCGCCTGGATGTACGCAATTCGTCTGCACCCATTTAACCCGTACTCGCAGGCCATCATTCGGGTGACCGACTGGGCGATTCAACCCATTCGCAAAGTCGTCACG
>JBDTGB010000169.1:0-2766 GCA_039937635.1 Burkholderiaceae bacterium
AAATTCGCCGCCATCGCTTATGGCAAGCTGGGCGGCAAAGAGCTTGGCTACGCCTCGGATCTTGATCTGGTATTCATTTATGACGACCCGCGCGACGACGCCGTGGAAATCTATGCCAGGCTGGGGCGGCGCATATCATCGTGGTTATCGACCATGACATCGTCGGGGCGCTTATACGAAATCGACCTGCGCTTGCGGCCTGACGGCCAAGCGGGGTTGTTGGCGGTTTCACTGGACGCCTTTGCCCAATACCAGACCGAACATGCCTGGGTCTGGGAACATCAGGCCATCACCCGGGCGCGCTTTGCCGCTGGCGATACCGAAATTGGCGCCCGTTTCGAGGAAATCCGGCACAGAGTGCTACTTTTGCCCCGCGATCCCGACGTGTTGAAAGAACAGGTGCGCGACATGCGCCAGAAAATCAGCGCTGGCCATCCCAATCGATCGAAAGATTTCGATCTGAAACATGACCGCGGTGGCATGGTCGATGTGGAATTCGCGACGCAATATCTGGTTCTATGTCACGCCGCCAAATACCCGATCTTGCTAAAGAACCTGGGCAATATCGCCCTATTGCGCCTGGCCGCGGAAGCCGGCCTGATCCCCGCGGGGCTGAGCACCGACGCGGCCAACGCTTACCGCGAATTCCGCAAATTGCAGCACGCGCTGCGCTTGCAGGGCGCCGAGAAGGCCCGGGTGCCGCCTGATTCGCTCAACTCGGGGCGCGCGGCCGTAAGCAAGCTTTGGAATACCGTGATTGGAGCTTAAAATGAGCCACATCTTCTGTTCGAACGTATCGTAGCCCCGCTTATCATGACTGACATTGAACGTCCCGTGCTTGTCCTGCCCGAAGGCCGTAAAAAAGTTCTGCTGCACTCCTGCTGCGCGCCCTGCTCGGGCGAGGTCATGGAGGCCATAGCCGCATCGGGTATCGATTATTCCATCTTTTTTTATAACCCGAACATCCACCCCTTGCGGGAATACGAGATCCGCAAAAACGAAAACATTCGGTTCGCCGAAAAACATCATATCGAATTCATTGATGCCGACTACGACCGCGATGACTGGTTCAAGCGGATCAAAGGCTTTGAAAACGAACCTGAACGCGGCCGGCGCTGCACGCTTTGCTTCGACATGCGCTTCGAACGCACCGCCTTGTATGCCCACGAAAACGGGTTCGACACCATTACCAGTTCATTGGGAATTTCGCGCTGGAAAGATATGGACCAAATCAATGGCAGCGGCGAGCGAGCGGCCGCGCGCTACCCCGAGCTAATCTACTGGACCTACAACTGGCGCAAAGGCGGTGGATCAGCGCGCATGATCGAAATTAGCAAGCGCGAGGAGTTCTACCAGCAAGAATACTGCGGTTGCGTTTTTTCCCTGCGCGACACTAACCGCCATCGCCGCGATCAAAATCGCGAACCGGTTAAAATCGGCATCAAGTACTACGGCAAAGAGTAGCGCCTGCCCGACAACCGGGCGCGGCGCCAATCTGTTTATTGCAGCGTGCGCTCAAACACGAACCGATCGTTTTGCCAATCGACAGGCACGACATCCTTAGGACCGAATTTGCCTTCCAGAATCAGCTTGGCAACCGGGTTTTCGATGTATTGCTGAATTGCGCGTTTAAGC
The DNA here is from genome assembly GCA_039937635.1 of Burkholderiaceae bacterium. GTDB lineage: Bacteria > Pseudomonadota > Gammaproteobacteria > Burkholderiales > Burkholderiaceae_B > JBDTGB01. Next base: position 1,636 of record JBDTGB010000169.1, read on the forward strand.
GGGCGAGCGCCGAAAACAGGGTCGAAACCGGCGCGCGCGATCTGCGCCAACGCGGCATCGGACACCTCGAGCCGCATTTCCTGCAATGCCATCCGCTGACCCAAACGCTGCAACTGAATCCGCGCAATTGCCTCTATATGTTTGGCATCCAGGCCATGGAACACGACCACCTCGTCAATCCGGTTTAAAAACTCGGGGCGAAACGCGGTTTTCAGCTCGTCCCAGATGACTTCTTTGATGACATCGTAAGGCTGTCCAGCCATGCCTTGGATATGCTGCGACCCCAAGTTCGAGGTCATAATAATGACCGTATTACGAAAATCGACTGTGCGACCCTGCCCATCAGTCAGGCGGCCGTCGTCGAGCACCTGCAACAACACATTGAACACATCGGGGTGGGCCTTTTCGATTTCGTCGAGCAAAATGACGCTGTACGGTTTACGGCGCACAGCCTCGGTCAAGTGGCCGCCCTCTTCGTAGCCCACATACCCCGGCGGCGCGCCAATCAGGCGCGCGACCGAGTGCTTCTCCATGAACTCGCTCATGTCGACGCGAATAAGATGGTCCTCGGAATCAAACAGGAAGCTGGCCAAAGCCTTGGTCAGCTCCGTTTTGCCCACACCGGTCGGTCCCAGGAACAGAAACGATCCATACGGCCGGGAGGGATCCGACAAACCCGCGCGCGAACGACGAATGGCATCTGCCACCAGCTTGATGGCATCGTCCTGCCCGACCACGCGCTGACGCAGGATATCCTCGATGCCCATAAGCTTGGCGCGTTCACCCTGCATCATTTTCGCCACGGGAATCCCCGTGGCCCGGGCGACAACTTCGGCAATTTCCTCAGCCCCGACTTGCGTGCGCAATAAACGAGGATGATCGGAGTCGGGCGCCGTTTGCTGCCCTGCTTCAGCCGCCTTCAGGCGCCCCTCCAGCTCGGGCAATTTGCCATACTGAAGCTCGGCCAGCTTATCGAACTGCCCTTTGCGTTGCAATTCAGCCATCTCGGCGCGGGTGCGTTCGATTTCTTCCTTGATAGACTGCGAGCCTTGAACCGCCGCTTTTTCGGCCTTCCAGATTTCTTCGTAATCGTTGTATTCGCGTTGCAGCGCCAACAGCTCGTCTTCGATC
>JBDTGB010000170.1:0-2408 GCA_039937635.1 Burkholderiaceae bacterium
TGTTAAGCAAACCAACGTGGATGCCAAGGCGCCCATTTTAATCTTGCACGACACGACAGAATTTACTTATAAGCGGGAACCGTTCGATTTAATTGGCGTGACGAATTTGATAAAAGGCGGTGCGCACAGCACCACCGTGCCCGGCCGATCCACGCGGGTGTGCGTGCGCAGCAGCGCCTGGGTCTTGAGGTCGCGAATTTCGATGTGGCGTTCGAACAAACGCACCAGCACGCGACTGCCGATGCGGGCCGGATGCTTGGGTGCGGATCCTGAAACTGGCAGGCGTACGCTATCGGCGCCCGTACCAAACCCGCCATACCTATGCATCCATGATGCTATCGGCGGGGGAACATCCCATGTGGGTTGCAAAGCAAATGGGGCATCGCGACTGGACGATGATTGCGCGCATTTATGGGCGATGGATGCCGGCGGCGGACACGGATGCCGGCGGTAAAGCGGAGGCCAAATTCGCGGCACCGCCCATGCAGCTCAAAAAGACCGGCTGATCGTGTCATTATCGTGTCATTCTTGAGCCAAAACAGGCCTAAAACACCCCAAATTAATGACACGGTGATTTTATAAGTGCTTGATTTTATTCAACTAATTGGCGGACAGAGGGGGATTCGAACCCCCGATACGCTATAAACGTATACACGCTTTCCAGGCGTGCGCCTTCAACCGCTCGGCCACCTGTCCTGATTCACGCTTTTCTACACAAAAGCGAAGTCCGCTATTCTAACAGAATCGCATTATTCACATTTTCGACGCGAAAGCCGCAGACACGCTCTACAACACACAGTTGTCGCTCGATGCTGACGACGGGCGGATTCACTCGTATCCTGGGTCGTTGAAAGCTATTATTTTTGCGAGGTCGAAAGCATACGTTCAACGTAGCGCGCGATCATGTCGATTTCCAGATTCACTTCGGCGCCCTGCTCCAGATGCTTAAGCGTCGTGACCGCGATCGTATGCGGAATCAAATTGATGCGAATCTGGCATCCAAAAGCGTGATCGTCAACCTGGTTGACAGTGAGGCTTACCCCATTGACGGTGACTGAACCTTTGTAGGCCAGGTACTTGGCCAGATCTTTAGGCACATTAATGCGCAAGTCCCACGATTCACCGACGGGTTCGAACCGGGTCACTACGCCTACGCCATCAACGTGGCCCGACACTAGGTGGCCATCAAGCGAATCGCCCAGTTTTAGGGAATGCTCCAGATTCACTTCGCCCTTCGCACCCAGGCCAGTAGTGCAATCCAGACTTTCACGGGAAACGTCCACCTGAAAACTGGAGGAGTTCAAGACCACCACCGTCATGCAAGCGCCCTGAACGGCAATCGAATCTCCAATCCGGGTCGCGCCCAGCGGGAAACCGTTGGCCTGAATCTTCAAGCGCACTCCGGCCGCTTCATCGCCTGTTTTCAGGGGCGTAACTTGGACAATCTTGCCGACGGCGGCAACAATACCTGTAAACATTTCCGTGCCTTTTATGCCAATCAGTAAAGTAAAGTCGTATCAGGCTAGCGTCAAGGGTTAGCTGTCGCCCGACACGGCTTCCAGCAAAGCCCGCCAACGTCCAGCAGACCGAGCGCGCAATCGAATATCGGAGCCCAGCGGCATGGTGTCGATAAAGTGGAAATGCCGCGCCTGAGCCAGACTTTGCAAAGGCGACACGTTGACCATGCCCTTGGCATCACCCAACAATATGGGCGCCATGTACACCAGCAATTCGTCCACGCAATCGGCTTCCAGCAAAGCTCCGCTTAGTGTTGCGCCCGCCTCGACATGAACTTCATTCACTTCGTGCTGGCCCAGCCAAAACATAAGCGCCATCAGATCGACACGATTGTTCGATTCAGGCATTTCAATAACACGACAATTACGCGCTGCCAAACGAGCGGCTTTGTCGGTATCCATGCGGCAGGTGAAGAGCCAGGTTTCGCCCGCGTCAAACAAGCGGGCATTCTCGTCCACCCTGAAATAGGTGTCGACAAGCGCCTTGATCGGCGGTCTTGGCGTATCAACGTCGTGAACTGTCAATTGCGGGTTATCGGCCTGCACAGTGCCCAATCCCGTTAGCACCACAGAACTGCGCGCGCGCCAGCGATGGCCGTCAGTTCGCGCCAGTGAACTTGTGATCCATTTCGACTGGCCATTATGCAACGCGCTGCGGCCATCCAGCGAGCATGCCAGTTTCAGCCACAACCAGGGAGTTTTACGAACCATGCGCGCGACAAAACCCGGATTGATGGCCAGGGCCTCCTCAACACAGATCGATACGGTGGCTTCGATACCGGCCGCCCGCAACTTGGCAATGCCCTGTCCGGCCACCAGCGGATTCGGGTCGCGCATGGCGACCACCACACGCGCCGGTTTGGCCGCAATCAGCGCATCGACACAGGGCGG
>JBDTGB010000171.1:0-5834 GCA_039937635.1 Burkholderiaceae bacterium
CGAATGGCGCGGCGTACGACCGGCGCGTCTGGGCCCGAAAATCCGACAACACGAGCTTCGATGTGTATTCGGCGGCAAATCCATCCAATTGCACGGCTTCGCGCCTTAGTTACTTCCTGAACGATGACCTGGAGACCATCAACACGGCTATTCAGGGCATGCAAGCGAACGGCAGCACCTTGATTCCAACCGGTCTGCTGTGGGCTTGGCGCATGCTGGACCCGACTTGGCGCGGCACGCTTGGCTGGGGTAACCCGGACATGCCACGTGACCCCGATCCGAAGGTTTTGACCAAGGTTATAGTGTTACTGACCGATGGCGAAAATCAACCTTCTACCACCGGTGTCGGCGCAAGCAGCAACGAACGTAAATTTGCTTTCGGTCTGACCTACAATGTCCAGTCGTGTAAAGGAAAGAACTGTTCCCCGGCATCGCCTCCCATCCGCACCTATACGAAAGGCGTTTTCACTGCCGAAGATGCATCGCAGCAGCCAATGAACTCGCTCAAGATGCGTGATCCTTTTAGTGCAGATTCCAGCAACAGTCAGAACTCTTCCATCGGATGGGGCAGCACCACAAATATCAGCCCGACCACTACGAACACTTATATGCAAAAACTATGCGACAACGTAAAGAGTGACGGCAACGGCATCAAAATCTACACTGTTACCTTGGGGCCCGTCGGAAGCTCGGCCGAAACCAAAATGAACAACTGTTCGAGCGGCCCCGGCTACTTTTACAATGCAACGACAGTTAGCGACCTGCCGGACGTATTCAAATCCATAGCTGGCGCCCTGACTGAGCTGCGGCTGACTTTATAGGACGAACGGCATCAAGCGGGCCCGATGTTCTGGTTCGTGCGAAAAAGGTTGTCCGGGTCGTACTTGCGCTTGATGCGGGTAAGGCGATCGTAATTCTGGCCGTATGCGGAGCGTACGCGATCGCCTTCGTCGGCAGTAAGGAAATTTACATAAACGCCACCGCTGGCGAACGGCGCCGACGCTTTGAAGTAGTCGCGCGCCCAGCCGATGCAGCGCTTGTCATCGGCAGCGTCCTCCCATCGACCGTGGACGTTCATGACGAACTGGGCGTCGCGATGGGCATACGCCGCAGAATCGGGGGCCGGCCTCGTGGTGGCGCCTCCAATCGCGCCGAAAAAAATCTCGCACTGAGGCGATGGAAGCTTCGCGACGTACTCAATGACGACGTCAATCAGCCCATCCTTGATTGTCGAAAAATTGTGAGACTTCCAATAATTACGGGCACCGGGGGTAAGCAGCGGATCAAAGGCCTGCTGCCAGGCCGCATAGGGCTGAACGCCGACGTGCTCGCCCAGCACAGTGCCGAACGTGCGCAAGGGCTGGATAAGCGCCTCGCCCAGCTTTGGGTCTCCCGCGTAAAGAATCCCGAGCGCAACGATCTCCTTGCCGTGAACCTCCGGTGGAAGGAACGGCAGGGGCGGCGCCTTACGCAGAACAACCCACACAGAGAGCTCGTCCGCTGCTTTGGCGATGAAATCGCGGTATTGCCGCAACACCGACTTTGCCTCGGAGAGCGGATACACCATTAGTCCGCTGAGTAAATCAGGGCCGACAGGGTGAAGCCGAAATTCAAAGCGGGTCACCACGCCGAAATTGCCTCCGCCGCCCCGGAGCGCCCAAAAAAGATCGGGTTGCTCAGTCGCGTTGGCGCGCACGACTTCAGCGGCCGCAGTCACGACCTCGGCTGACTCCAGGTTATCGACAGTCATGCCGTACTTGCGGCTAAGCCAGCCGAAGCCTCCACCAAGCGTCAACCCCGCGACGCCAGTGGTGGAGTTGATACCCAGCGGAACGGCAAGCCCATGAGCCTGAGTGGCCGCGTCCAGGTCAGCGAGCGTGGCGCCGCCCTCGATGGTAACCCGACGCACGTCGGGTCGCACGCTTGCGGCTTTCATTCGCGACAGATCGATGACGATTCCGTCGTCGCAAATGGCGCTGCCTGCAATATTGTGTCCGCCGCCGCGAACGGCCAACAGCAGCTTGTTGTCTCTGGCGAAGTTCACGCCGCGAACGACGTCCGCGGTGGTGGAACAACGAGCAATAAGCGTCGGTCGCTTGTCGATCATTGCATTCCATATTTTGCGCGCGCTTTCATAAGCGCCATCGCTCGGAAGAAGAACTTCCCCTTCAAAGCCATCTTTCAGATCTTCGATTTTTTTGGCTTGCACGTTTGTCATGGTTTTCTCCCATAGTGCGTTGTCGCCAATTGCGCCAAATGATTTAGGGCGCAGGTCTTGCGGTGCTGCAGGGCGATGTGGTAGCACGCCTGCCCGCTTGCTTGATCAAATGCGCGATGCATTAGTCGCGCTGCTATTCTATCAACACCCAGAATCAATGCCTGTATTGAGTGCTTCTTTTTACCGGCCGATACAATTGCAACGCGCTGTTTAAAGCGACTTGGCGCTGGCCGGCGCCGATCAGCTTGCGCTAATTACCACGCATAGGCAGCATGCGCCGCAGCACGCCATCGTGGCGTAAAAAATAATGGTAAAGCGCCCCCGCCACGTGCAGCCCGATCAACGCCAACAGCGTCCACATCATGTACGTGTGAATATCGCCCGCGGTAAGCGCCCAACGAGCCTTCGCAGGAGCAATGTCAGGCAATAAGACAATGCCGAACACATTAACGGGAAGTTGGTGGGCGGATGCCGAGGCCCAACCCAAAAAGGGCCCAACCAGCAAGATAAAATAGAAAGCAAGATGGGTCGTATGGGCCGTCCAGCGCTCCCACAACGGCGACCCCGGCATGTCCAGCGGCACTGGATAAAGCAGCCTGGATATGAAGCGGATTGCCATCACGACAAGAATCAGAACACCGAACGAGAAGTGCAGATTGATGAGCGTTCCCGACACTGTGTTGCGTCCGATGTCGGGCATCAAAATTGCGATGACAAACTGCGTCAACACTAAAAGAACGATCAGCCAGTGCAGCAATTTCGCCGCAGAGCTGTATCCTTGAAAAGCAGGAGAGGGTTGTGTTGATCCGGTCGTCCGGAAATCTCGGTCACGCTGCATCAGTGTTCTCTTGGCGTTGTTGAAACACATCATTAAACATCGTCGCGCCCCCTGCCGTGATCGCTTTTCGAGTCCTTACCAAGCAAATAGCCCGCGATGGCTCCAAACAGCCCAACAATGGGCGTTAATTGCTCGTTGCTGAAACCGGTGATCAGTAGCAAGGCAGACAAGCCGATAATACTTAAGATACCAAATATTTTTAGTATTTCAGGTGCATCTGTATTGCGCTTCCAAAGCAGGGCCGTGCAAAGGATGAATGCAATAACCAGGACTCCCAGCACAGACATGGAAAGATATTTAACCAACGGTTCGGACCATGGCTGCCCTGACATCGCAGGTGCCGCGAACGCCATTGTATCGAACGCCTCTTGCGCCTTGTTCATAGCTGCCAACGCATCAGTGCTGGTCATTTGCATCCCTTTTTTTGTCTTCCAAAGCCTTTACTCTTTCTTCCAAATCCTTCAGTTGCACCGCCAGCGCGTTTATTGCCGCCGTCTGCTTTTGCAGCAGGGTCTGCTGCTCGAACATTCGGTCAGATGCCGGCGGAACTGTCGCACGGGGCATTTGGGCCGTAACAGATATGTCCATCTCGTGTGGCACTTTAACCGCTAGCGGCACCTGTTGGGCACCGACGGCGAACGAAAGAGTCAACAAGGCAGTACCTACAAGTGTGTGGTTCATTTCTCCCCTCCGGACCCTTGCCATTTGGATGATCCCAACTATTCGGCCTATGATTTCCAACAAAATCAACTTACTGCCAATCCGTGAAAAAGTAACCTCCTCAAATAGCTACCAACAAGACCCTCTCCGCATTCATTCACGAAACCACAACAAACGATATAGTACGAATGACCTAATACAAATGACCGACTACGGTGTCATTGCCGTCAAGACTAGCATTAAATTTCACCGCAAAAAAGTGAAACCACATGCCCGACATCATGCACCTGATCAGGGTCCGAGTGTCGCCCAAGCGTGCCTACCAGGCGCTCACCACCGCCGAAGGCATTCGTGGATGGTGGACGCGCGACGCCCATCTGGATTCACAGATCGGAGGAACCGGGGAGTTTCGCTTCTCCTACAAGGGCGCGTTCTCGACCACGGTCCGTGTGGAAGAGCTGAAGCCGGCAACCCGCGTAGTCTGGAAAACAACTGCGTCATTTCGCCCCGAGTGGGTCGGCACGACGATTACGTTCGATTTGCGAGTTGAAGGGGACAACACGGTGATCTCCTTCGCGCACCGCAATTTCAAAGAAGCCGACGAAACCTATGCGCTCACCACGACCGGCTGGGGCTACTACCTTGTCAGCTTGCAACAGTATCTGGAAACGGGAGAAGGCGCGCCAAGCCCGGATATCGATTTCGCGCATGTCATCAAAGGAGTCGCCATGAAGAACAACCCCGTTGGCTGGTTCGAAATCTATGTTCAAGACATGAAGCGCGCGAAACCGTTCTATGAGAGCGTATTCGGCATTTCACTCACAAAGCTGGACAACCCCGAAGTAGATATGTGGGCCTTCCCGATGGAGATGGAACGCTATGGCGCTCCAGGCGCCCTGGTTCGGATGCCTGGTTTTTCTTCAGGCGAAAACAGCGTCCTGGTCTACTTCAGTTGTAAGGACTGCGCGGTGGAAGAAGCCAAGGCGGCGAGCTCCGGCGGCAAAGTGATAAAGGAAAAATTCTCCATTGGGGAATATGGTCACATCTCGCTGGTGACCGACACCGAGGGCAACATGATCGGCCTGCATTCAATGCAGTAATCAGGAAAGCCCTCGCGCACGCGTGACACGCGCAAGCGCGTTGTCAAGTCATGGAAGGCAAGGTAAAATGTCAGGATTGTGCGTGCGGTGTTGGCGCTTCGCCAAATGCGTAATTATCAAGAAGCATTCGATGGATTTCCACCATAATTGCGTGACGCTTTCAAACATCCGAAAAACGACGACGCCCACGTATGGCGCTACGCGGTGATCCAGAAAATAAGTCAAATATTAATCATTGCCGACGACCTGTCCGGTGCCGCCGATTGCACCGCCGGCGCGGTTCGGGCTGGATTGGTTACGCAGGTTGCATTGGGCCACGAACTGGCGGAAAGCGCAGTCGCCCACCCGGTTCAGGTTTGGTCAATCGACACCGACACACGCAGGTTGCAACCCGCTGACGCCGCCAAAATTAATGCTGAAATACTTAAGCGCTGTCGTAGGCCAGGACAACTGCTGTATAAAAAAATCGACTCGACGCTGCGCGGAAATTTTGCGGCGGAGTTGCTGCCAATGCTGGCGGGCTCGGAAATGGCTGTGGTGGCGCCCGCGTTTCCGGATGCTGGCCGCTGCACGCGCAACGGGCATCAGTACGTTAATGGGGTTGCGCTAGAGGAAACGGAAATCTGGCGCAACGAAGGTATCTCGGGAAAAGCGGACATTCCAGGGAGGCTATCCGCGCACGGAATCCGCACTGCGTCGCTCTCTCTTGATCAAGTGCGCGCCGGCCATGCAGCGCTGCGCAAGAGCATGGAAGAATGCATAGTGCAAGGCACGCAGGCTGTCGTCTGCGATGCTGAGACCAACGAAGATTTACAACAAATTGCGCAGGCTTCGATCCCGCTTTCGTCTTCGCTATTCTGGGTCGGCTCCGCTGGTCTGGCCAATCAATTGCCTGATGCGGCGGGCCTTGTGGGGCACGCCAAACCGCCGAAGATCGAGGTCAAAGGCGCCATCTTGACTGCGGTGGGCAGTATGTCCGCCATCTCGCGCAAACAGATGCAAAACTTGTCCCTTTCCC
>JBDTGB010000172.1:0-6190 GCA_039937635.1 Burkholderiaceae bacterium
GGCCGGTCGTTCAAGGGCGTCTTTGACATTCGCGACGACCACATGCGCGTTTTCAAAGCGGGAGAAGAACGCCACGGCCACCACGATGAAGTCATCAAAGGCCTGCAAAATCCCATCATGGAGCAACGCTTCGGGGACATGTTCGCCAAAGCGCACGATGAAATAGAACTGATCAACGCCGCCGCGCCCGCTTTCGACCAGGCCGCTTTTCTGGCCGGCAGGCAAACCCCCGTTTTCTTCGGTTCGGCCATCAACAATTTCGGCGTTCAAGAAATTCTTGACGCGCTGGTGGATCTTGCGCCCAAACCGGGGCCGCGCACGGCGCTGGAGCGCGAAGTGCAACCCGACGAGCCCAAATTCAGCGGCGTCGTCTTCAAGGTGCAGGCCAATATGGACCCGGCGCACCGGGACCGCGTCGCGTTTCTGCGCGTCAGCTCCGGAAAATTCGAACGCGGCATGCGCCTGAAAGTGTCCCGCACAGGCAAAGAAATACGCCCAAACAACGTGGTCTCGTTTTTATCGCAGCGCCGCGAGCTGCTGGACGAGGCCTATGCGGGCGACATCATCGGCATCCCCAATCACGGCGTATTGCAGCTTGGCGACGTGCTGACTGAAGGCGAAGCCCTTCAATTCACCGGCTTGCCATTTTTTGCTCCCGAACTATTCCAGGTCGTCGAGGTCAAAGATCCTTTACGAACCAAGCAACTGCGAATCGGGCTCACACAACTTGGCGAAGAGGGGGCCATTCAAGTGTTTCGCCCCGAAAACGGCGGATCGATTTTACTTGGCGCGATCGGCCAACTGCAATTCGAAGTGGTGGCCCATCGGCTTAAAAGTGAATACAACGCCGATGCTCGCTTGATGCCATCGCGTTACAACATGGCACGATGGATTACATCTGAAAACCCGAAAATTTTGCGCAAATTTCTGGATGCGAACGCGGCGCATATCGCCTATGATGTTGTTAATGCTGTCGCCTTTTTGGCGAGTTCGCCCGCGCAATTGCGGGTGGCTCAAGAGCTCTATCCAGAGGTCGAATTCCATGCAATGCGTGAACATGGCGGTCGAATTTTTGGCGAAAAAATTTAAGCTTTGGACTCAATCGAGCTAGCGCACCGAGGATCAGGATGTCTTGGCGTTTTATTATTGCAATACTGTTAATCGCCGCCGGCGCTTCGGCTTGGGGAGGCCTGCGCTTGGGAAATTGGCTGGTGGCGCACGGCCCGGTGGCTAAAGAAATCCCCGAGCAATCCCAGGAAACCACCGTACCGGTGCTGGATGCAAACGGACGCCCCTACGTGGCGCAGCCGCCCCAGCCTTTAGTGGATGGGCGTTTGGCCGCGCCTCAAAAGCCCGCCGAGGTCGCCTGGAAGATTCCCGACCAATCGCTTAATGCAACCATGGCCAATGCCGCCATCCCCGTTGCCACGACCCCGATCTCCATGGTTGAGGCTCAACAGCTCGCCGCCTCGGGTGGGCAAAATCTTGTGGGTATTGCCGACGTGGGCAATTTAGGACTTGCGGCGGGCGGGCATTCCAATGGACCAATTCAACCCATTGAAGTCCCCGACACCACTGTAACGCAAGCAGCCGCGCACGCACCCGTGAACAGCCAGGCCTGGCAAGCCCGTTTGCGCCAGGACCTGCAAGTATGCAGCGCGCAGAGCTTTTTCGACCGGCCCACATGCGCCTGGGCGGCACGCAATAAATATTGCGAACCTAACAACGCGTGGGGCCAGATCCGCGACTGCCCTGCGAAAAACTTCTAATCCCGCTTCTAAATCATTCGCGTACCTGGACACAAAATCGCGCTCTGATCAATTGCAGTCAGCTCCACATTACAGATGCAAATAAACATAGAACAATTAACATCTAGTACTTGACGAAAATCAAGCTGCAGTTGCGTTTCCACCCCCAGCAGGTCAACTTGATGTTGCGTATTACCTCAATTTCGCGCGCGCCTTGCGCAAAGAGATGCTCTCGATGCCCTCGGCCTCGCGATACTTCGCGACGGTGCGCCGGGCAATTGCCACGCCCTGTTGCGCCAGACAGACGACGATTTGGCTATCAGACAAAGGTTTACAGGGGGATTCACTCGCCACAAGGCCGGCAATGAGCGAACGCACCGCCATCGCCGAGGTTGTGGCTCCATCGCCGGTAATCAACGCCATGCCGAAAAACCGCTTGAGTTCAAGCACTCCCCAAGGCGTCTGAGCAAACTTTCCACTGGTCGCACGCGAGACTGTGGACTCATGGAGCTCAAGCTCCTGGGCGATGTCCCGCAATAACAAAGGCCGCATGGCCCGCATGCCGTGTTCAAAAAAAGCCTGCTGACGCCTCGCAATGGCCTGCGCCACGCGCAGCACGGTGCCAAATCGCTGACCAACGCTTCTGATCAGACCACGCGCTTGCTGCACATGATTTCGCAGATCGCCATGCTCACCCACGTCGCTTAACCAGCGCTCGTAAAGCGGATTAACCCGCAACTTCGGAACAACCGCTGGGTTTAAGCGCATTTGCCAATGGTTTTTCACTTTTTGCGCCAACACGTCGGGGTTTACGTAATCGGCCGTGGTCACAGCCCAGGCACGCCCTGGACGCGGCTCAAGCCGAAGCAGCAAGCCGTGCGCCGATCGCAGCATATCCATGGAGCACGATAGCGCCTGACGCAAACGAATCAGATTACCCGAAGCCAACAGATCCAGATGATGTTCCGCTATGTCGCAGGCGCATTTGATCACGTCCGTCCCGCATGCGAGGCCCCTGTCCGCCGCCCCCCATTGCTTTAGCTGCAACAACAGACAATCGGCCAGCGAAAGCGCCCCCACTCCCACCGGGTCAAAGGACTGCAGCAGGCGCAAAGCCACGTGCAACTCGTCCATGTCGACCGAAAGCTCGGTGGGCAAACTGGCCTGTATCTCCTGGAGCGGCGTGGGCAAATAGCCGTCCAGGTCAAGCTCATCGATCAAAAGCGTGACAAGAGCCCTATCGCGAAGCGGCGCCCGGGTCGAATGCAGTTGAAGCAACAGGTACTGTTGCAAGGTGTCGGCCTGCCCGATCTCGGGCTGGCTCGACTCATCATTCGCGTCATATCCGCGACCGGACGCCACCCATCTCGGCCAGCGGTCAATGTCAACAACGGGATCATCCCCTACCGCATCGGCGTCATCGGTGCGATACTCTTTCTCGCGTTCAAGCAATGGGTTTTCAAGAATCGCATCGGCTATTTCCGTTTCCAGTTCCAAGGCCGAGCATTGCAGGAATCGAATTGATTGCTGCAATTGCGGCGTCAGCTTTAGTTGCTGATGTTGGCGAAGCTCCAGAGACTGACGTGATTGCATAGGTACAATATTTCGTTGACATCCTCCCCGACCTGAAGCCCGGGGTTTCTCGGGAGCTCCAATGAAGCAAACCTCGTTACAACAACCGACACGCCAAGACGATGCCTTGCTGCGAAACATCCTGCTCAAACTGACGGCAACGCAGAAGATATTATGCACGGTGGTCATTGCGGCCGTCGCGTTAATTTGGTACGACCTGCTAAACCGGCTGATTGCGTTCGGCCAGCACATTGACTATTCCGGCCTGCAGGTGCTCGGGGTGCAAGCTATCGAGCTGGTCAAACTGTATAACCCGTTTTTCTGGTGGGCGGTCGTTGCGCTGTGTACGCTTATTATTGCTTATTTTTTGTACACCTTCGTAAAAAATACACAACGCAAGGTCCACGGCAAATTCGTTAGCTCCGAAATCATCAGCGAACTGGTCGATCAGCTCTCGGATCCCTCCAACGAAGTCTTGCGCTGGGTATGGCAGGACCGTCGCGATCCCATAACTGTTGGCGATTTACAACATTTGTCCAAAGAAATGCGGGCTGGTCGCGCCCACAAAATCGCGTTGGCCCGCGAGCACGCGGCGGCTGTGGACGAAGCGGTCTTTGTGCCCGAGCGCAATAATCCCTTGCAATCGCGATAAAAATATGATGGACTACATAGATGGGACCCGAAAACGCTACCTTTTCAAACGCTAAATCCGACCGCTATGCCGTCGGCGTTGCGTTGGGTCGCACCATCTGCCTTCCGCTGGCGCTTTCGCTACTTCTACCGATCGGTTGCCGAGCCTTGCGTCGCGTGGTAGCTCGGTAGCCTTTCGCCACACCCTCTGATAGTCGCCGGCCTGACCAAACTGCCCCTTTAAAAATACGGTCACATTCACGGCTGCTGCGATTATGACTTAGTGCAGATTTAGCTCAATAGGTGCAATATGCTTTCAATCCCCAGCGACAAATATCGCCCATTTGTCCCATTCGCGCGCGAGTTTTCGGAACGAACCTGGCCCAGCAAACGGATCGCTCATCCCCCTATCTGGATGAGCACCGATTTACGCGACGGCAACCAGTCCCTGATTGAACCCATGAGCGTGGAACGCAAACTGCGTTTATTTGAACAGCTGTTAAAAATCGGCTTTAAAGAAATCGAAGTCGGCTACCCTTCAGCATCGCAGACCGATTTCGATTTCGTGCGCAGGCTGGTTGACGAAAACCGTATTCCCGACGATGTCTCCATTATTGTTTTGACCCCGTCGCGCGACGACCTGATCCGCCGTACCGTCGAATCCGCCGCGGGCGCAAAACACGCCATCGTACACCTGTACAACGCCTGCGCCCCCGCATTCCGAAAAATCGTCTTCAACATGAGCAAAGACGAAGTCAAGCAAATTGCCACCAGCGGCACCAAACTGGTCAAGACCTACACATCGCAACACCCCAAGACAATCTGGCGTTATGAATATTCGCCCGAAGTATTCAGCACCACCGAGCCCGAATTCGCGCTTGAAGTATGCAACGCCGTGGCCGATGTCTGGCAGCCGACGCCCGAATCAAAGATCATTTTCAATTTACCGGCCACCATTGAAGCAACCACGCCCAATCTGTACGCGGACCAGATTGAATGGATGCACACTAATTTGAAGAATCGCAAAAGCATTGTGCTCAGCGTGCATCCCCACAACGATCGCGGCACCGCCGTGGCCGCGGCCGAATTCGCCGTGATGGCTGGCGCCGATCGTATCGAAGGATGCCTGTTTGGCAACGGCGAGCGCACCGGCAACGTCGATCTGGTCACTCTGGCGCTTAATCTGTATACGCAGGGAATCAATCCAGGCCTGGATTTTTCCGACATCGACGAAGTGCGCCGCTGCGTCGAGTACTGCAACCAATTACCCATTCATCCGCGCCATCCGTACGTGGGGGACCTGGTCTTTACCGCGTTTTCGGGCTCGCATCAGGATGCCATCAAAAAAGGCTTTGCGCGCCAGCAGGCCGACGCCTTGTGGGAAGTCCCCTACTTGCCGATCGATCCGGCCGATCTGGGCCGCAACTACGACGCTGTCATTCGCGTCAACAGCCAATCGGGCAAGGGTGGCGTGTCTTATCTGCTTGAGCAGGAACACGGCCTGGTTTTGCCGCGCCGCCTGCAAATCGAATTCAGCCGCGCCATTCAACGGGTCACCGACGAAACTGGCTCCGAAGTGACGGCCGCCGCAGTCTATGATATTTTCCGCAAAGAATATCTGGAACAAGACCAACCGTTCAAGCTCGTGCGCCATCGCATCACGGGCGATCCGAAGGCCAACGCCGGGCATCAATTCAGCATCGAAGTCGAGATCGAGGAAAATGGCGAAATACGCCAGTTGACGGGGAAAGGCGACGGAGCCATCGCGGCGTTCGTGAACGCGCTGAAGCTTCCCATTCATATCCTGGACTATAACGAACATGCCATAGGCACGGGCACCGACACCCGCGCGGCCTCATTCGTTGAGCTGCGCATCGGGGACGCAGGCAGCGGCTTCGGCGTGGGCATCCATGGCGACATCGTCACCGCATCGTTCCTGGCCATACTTAGCGCGGTTAATCGGCATAGTGTCAGCCACAGCGCCAGTCAGACGACCGAGGCACTGGTTGCCTGAACCAAAACGGAACCCGCCCGGCGCTTGTTAAAGCCAGGTTGTCGAGGCTGGTTCCCACATGACGTCGGCATTTACTCCGCGCGAAAGCCGCAACATGGCCAATAGCGGAAAGGCTCGCCGACGGAAACTGACAGGCTGCGAAATTGGATGGATTTCCGAAGCAATCTGATCGTTCTCGTCGGAATACTCCTTCGTGGTGTCGCCTGCAATAGCGCGTTCTATCCCC
>JBDTGB010000173.1:0-2309 GCA_039937635.1 Burkholderiaceae bacterium
TGGTTTTTTTGCTTGACGTGGACAACACTCTGTTGAACAACGATCAGGTGACCGAGGACCTTCGCCTGCACTTGATCGAGCAGTTCGGCCAACAAAGCGCAAAGCTGTATTGGACTTTATTCGAGGCCTTGCGCGCCGAGTTGGGCTACACCGATTATCTGGGAGCCTTGCAACGTTATCGGGCGGACGTGATGAATGATTTAGGCTTGTTGCGGATGTCTTCCTTTTTATTGGACTATCCTTTCTCCGATCGCCTGTATCCTGGCGCGGTCCAGGTTCTGGCGCGCCTTGGGCAACTGGGCCGCACTGTCATTTTGTCCGATGGCGACGTGGTGTTTCAGCCGCGCAAAATCCAACGATCCGGTTTATGGGACGCTGTCGAAGGCCGTGTCTTGGTGTATATACATAAAGAGAAGATGCTTGACAAGGTCATTGAGCGTTATCCGGCCCGACACTACGTTATGGTCGACGACAAGCTTCGTATTTTGGCGGCGATGAAAACTGTTTTGGGCGACCGTCTGACGACGGTTTTTCCGCGCCAGGGACATTACGCCCTCGATTCCGACAATACGGTCTTATATCCGGCTGCTGACATTACCATCGAGCATATTGGAGATTTGATTCACACCAATTTATCGGTATTTGACGGTGGTATCTCAGCCAGCGCACACAAGGAGTAGCAAACCATGAACGCAACACGTGAACTTCAAGGGGTGGGTCAAAGTCTTTGGCTCGACAATATTACCCGCGGGCTTTTGGACGACGGGACTCTGGAGCATTACATCAAGGACCTTTCCATTACCGGGCTGACTTCGAATCCAACAATTTTTCAGAAAGCCATCGAAGGTACTCATCTTTACGACAGCGCCATTCATAAGAAAATGCGCGCTGGCGAATCCGGCGAAGCATTGTTCTTTGAGTTGGCTATCGAAGATCTGCAACGGGCCGCCGATCTGTTTCGCTCTGTTCATGACACCACCAAAGGCGTTGATGGCTGGGTGTCGCTCGAGGTTTCTCCTCTGTTGGCTTCCGATGCGGCGGGAACCGTAAAAGCCGCTGTGCAATTGCACGCGCGCGCCGCGCGATCCAATTTATTCATCAAGATACCGGGAACTCGGGCGGGGCTGGCCGCTATCGAAGAGTCGATTTTCAGAGGCGTGCCGATCAATGTGACTTTGTTGTTTTCCAGCGAACAATATGTGGCCGCGGCCAGCGCGTATATGCGGGGCATCGAACGGCGGCTCGCGGCCGATCTCGACCCTCGGGTGCGTTCCGTTGCATCGCTTTTTGTCAGTCGTTGGGACGTTGCCGTGAAAGACAAGGTGGGACCCAGTCTGCAGAATCGCCTGGGGATTGCGATTGCACAGAGTACCTATCAGGCGTATCGCGAATTGCTGGCTTCACCGCGTTGGCGCATATTGGCGGAAGCGGGAGCCGCGCCGCAAAGGTTGCTGTGGGCCAGTACCGGCACGAAAGACCCGAGGGCGCCCGATACGCTTTACGTGCAAGCGCTAGCCGCTCCCGACACGATTAACACGATTCCCGATAAAACACTGTTGGCTTTTGCCGATCACGGCCAGGTGAAAGAATTGCTTGCCAATGATGGCGGTGATTGCGAGGCAGTGCTTGAACGGTTCAAGAAGGCGGGTATTGATCAAGACGCTTTGGCGGCCCAGCTTCAGACTGAAGGCGCTCAGTCTTTCGATAAATCCTGGAATGGGTTGCTGGAGCGTATTGCCTCTAAAAGCGAGGAGCTGAAGAAAAACAAGACAGCGGGAGCCAAGCAATGACGGCCCCTGCGGTGTCGGCTGCTCCACCCGGCTCGACAGCCATTCCCTCGGGTCCAATATTGACGGATCTCCCCGCATGGAAGGCGCTGCAGAGTCATTATCAGGCAATGCGCGGTACACATTTGCGCGAGTTATTCGATCAGGATCCCCTGCGGGGCGAACATTTCGCCGTCGAAGCGGCAGGTGTTTATCTTGACTATTCAAAAAATAGAATCACGAGCCAGACGATTTCATTGCTGATGGATCTGGCTGAGCATCGCGGGCTGCGTCAACACATCGAAGCCATGTTCACAGGACAGGAAATCAACAAGTCCGAGCGCCGTCCTGTTTTGCATGTGGCATTGCGCGCCCCAGCTAGTGAAAATATTTTTGTCGAAGGTCAAAATGTCGTGCCGAGCGTACATGCGGTGCTTGAACGCATGGCGCAATTCTCAACGATGGTGCGTGGCGGACTATGGTTGGGATACACGGGCAAGCGTATTAAAAACGTCATTAATATTGGCATAGGCGGTTCAGCGC
>JBDTGB010000174.1:0-4724 GCA_039937635.1 Burkholderiaceae bacterium
GAGCTCGCCCATTTCAGCCTCGGAAATCAATTTCTGTATGGGGGCGATCATTCTTGCATGCTCCAGGGCGTTCTCCGGATTGAATTGACCCAGCAAATCGCTTAAGCCCGCATTCATCAAAAACCGAGCTTGCGAGGTATACCCCAACACATCCAGGCCACCGGCCAGGGCCGCATCGGCCATGGCCGTGAAATCGACGTGACTGGTGATGTCTTGCAAACCAGCGTAAATCAAAGGCTGACTATGCGCATGATGCCGGAAGTGGCACATCAGGGTGCCGCTCGTGCGTTGCGGATGGTAGTACTCGTGGCGCGGGAAACCATAATCGATCAACAACGCCGCCCCATGTTTAAGCCAGGTCCCCATCTGGGCGATCCACGCTTCGGCCTGGAAATTAATTTCAGACTGATATTCGGGCAGCGGCTCCATGCGCTGGGAAATCGCTTGCTGCAAATGCGCGGACGCCTGGCGTTCGGTCAATATAAACGGCGAACCCGAAGTAGCCGCCGAATCGGTTTCGTCCAGCCGCGCGTGCCCAAGGCTGGCCTGAATTCCGCCGGCGAGCCGATGGCGCAGGCTAATGCCGCCTTCTTCGTGCCGGCCATACCCAAGGCTGACTCCCAGCTCGAAAACCGTCGCGTCATCGCCCCAGCGAAACAGGGTGACAGGCATTGCGTCGAGCACCTCGTTAGCCAGGACGCAACCGGAGAATTCGGCAGGCAGCGCGTCGAGCCATTGCACGCGGGATCCGAATTCGGCAAGGCGTTCTTGCTGGCGCGCGCGCAATTCGCCGGAAACTTCCAGTATCTGGTAGATGGGATCAATATCCAATTCTCGCAGCGCCGTAATGATAACGGCAGCCAACGCACCTGAACCGGCGCCAAATTCCAGCACCTGTACCGAATCGCTGGCGCGCAGCACCTGCGCCACCTGCCGAGCCAGTATCTGCCCGAAAACCGGCGTTAATTCAGGCGCCGTCGTGAAGTCGCCTTGCGCTGAAACGCCGCCAAACTTGGCGCTTCCGGCGGCGTAATAACCCAGCCCGGGAGCGTAAAGCGCCAGATTCATCCACTGCTCGAACGGCATGAATCCCCACGATTCACTTTGCTCTATTTGTTTAATCAAATATGCTTGAACGGCCTGCCCATGCTGGGCCGAATCAGGATCGAGAGCCGGCAAGCCGGCGGGGGCCACAACGGGATTTGTAATCGACATAATCAGGAGAGCCAGAAAAACAGAGGATGAATACGCGCTTTAATTGGCCGCGATTAACGGCTCGCCTTTGAATATTAACCGCCGCGGCCAACGACTGGAATTTTTAGAACATCCAGGCCAGATTCACGCGAGCGCCATGATCTTGCCGGCCCAAACCGTACCGGCCGGCATACGCCAGACCCAGTTGCACGTTTTTAGCCAGCGATGCCGTCACGCCTAACTTAAGCGACCAGGCATCGCGCGCGACCGGTTGGCCCGCCGAAGAAAATACGGTTTGCGTTGCGCTATCCCGAAATGTGTGTCGCGTTAACGATCGCACGGCGCCGGTGGCATGATGCCATGCCCATTCGCCATAGATTCTCGCATGACCCAAGCCGGTATGAACATTATGAGCGAACCTGAGTCCCAAGGAGGAAAACACTACGTCCCGCCTGGTCGGCAGGCTTTTTAACGCGGCGACGCCGCCCTGCTCGACGAAACCTTGCGTATTGAGCCGCACTGCGGCCAATCGAATAAAAGGCTCGAGCGACGTCGAGGGGAATTCGTGGGATCGCGCAGCCTTCGATGTCAAAGAAAAAGGTCGTGAAACCTCGCCAAACACTTGCAGCGTACGACCGCGATAAGCGCCGCCAAGCCGATCCTGCAGTTGACCTATATCCAACCGGCGCTGGCTCTGAATGGAATGCCACGTGTGCGCGGCGCCCAGCGCAAGCTTCAAGCCTTGCCAATGGCCGGCAAGGTTAAGACCGGCATGCGTTCCGCTGGTTCTAGCGTCGGCCATGGCATCGGCGCGCCGGGCATGACTGCGCTGGGCGCCAAAAAAGCCGCCCAAGCTCCATCGGGCATTGATTGCATGGCTTGCCCCCAGGATCAGACCATTGATGGAGCGCTGGTCGGCTGCCACCCCCTGTTGCGCCACCCGGTCAGAGAACGAATAAAAACTGTGGCCCCAAAAGTTCGTCGACGCGTGTTCAAATACGGCTTGACGCACGAAACGGCTGTCGTCAAGCAGGCCGGAATGCACGGATGCATCCCAGTCACCGGATAATTGCCGCAAAGCTTGACCCGCCCGCTCTCTGTCAAGCACAACCAGCCGATCGTACACGGGACCCGGTTCACCGTCGATTGCATCGGCTATCTCCCGTTCCGTCGGCTCTTCCGTCACGTCGGCTATCGCGGTGTCGTTACGTCCCAGCGTCAAATAAACATGTGTATCGTCATAGCTTAACGACGGCGTTAAAAAGGCAAAATTGGCGCTAACGGAGGCGAACCGGGTCGCGTCCAAACCACCAGCCGCATCGACGATCGCATAGCGCGTGGCGGCTTGCCAGTCGCCCGCCTGCGCCAACGCCACGACGTCGCCATCCAGCCGTGCTTTACCGCTGACATGAACGCGATCGGCCATGCCTGAGGCGGCGACGTCGACTTCAAAACGGGCCCCCGGCTTGAACTCCAGATTGCCTTGCACATTGAGCTGGCCAATACTATTGCCCGGGGCCAGTGTGCCGCCCGCCCTTATGACCGTGGGTCCGACCGTGCCGATTCCCTGCAGGCGCGCGCCGCCATTAACCTGGACCGATCCTGAAAAGAACTCATCCACGGCCAGTGTTCCCTGTTTAACCGTGGCCGCTCCCAAATAAGCCATGGCGTCGCCGCCAATACGCAAGCGCCCGCGGCCTTGTTTCACCAACGGAGCCGATCCCTGTAGCGAACCCCAATGCGCCGCTTCGCCGCTTTCCACGATCCACTGTACGCTGTCCGCATGATCGGACGGCGCAACAACGCCATAGGAACCGGGCGGCATTTCCGCCGCGATATCGATCTCTTGCAGTTGAATCGTGTTGTCGATGGCAACGCCCGGCGAATAGCGAATTGACGTTCCAACGTTTGCATTCAATGTGCGATGGCTCAACGCGCGGTTGCCGTCCACATGCAAGATGCCCTGCAACAGCACTGTCTGGCCGTTATAGGTATTCGAGCCGGACAGTTGCAGTGTGCCCGCTCCTAACTTGACCAGTGCCTCGCGCGATGGGCCGTCGCTGGAGAGCACGCCGCTAAAATGCCACGAGGCGCCTTCTTGCACATCAATCGCCAAACGCTCGCCAATTGCCATATCGAGATTGGATCCGAGCGAATCGCCGGTATGCAATGCGTCATCCCAAAAAAAGAAAGGCGCATCGGGTGGATCCCCGTGCGCCTTGCCGACCGCCGCTTTCGAATAAGCGGGAGGTGGTTCACCCAATACCGAAAACCGAAAGCCGTGCCTGCGTCGATCGTGCGCATCGTCAGACGTTTTTGCCAACGCGCCCGCGACTGGATCGCAGCATGACAAAGCCATGCCTATCGTCACAGAGCCAAACCACATCGAACATTTCCGAATCATCATTGTTTCCTCCAATGGATAAAATTGTCACACATGTAACGGTTGGATTATGAAACATATTGAATTATTTTGAAAGCCCACCTGCATGTTCGATCATCTAGACATCTATGTACCTTCCACACTCTTTACTTTTGTAAAGATGCACATAAAATGCACCTTCACGGATACAAAATAAGGAAACGTCCATGAATGGGAGCGCAACAATTCTCGTCACCGGTGGCACTGGTTTCATTGGCAGCCACACCACGGTTGCCCTGCAACAGGCGGGCTACAAGGTGCTTATTCTGGACAACCTGTGCAACAGCAGCGACTCCGTGCTGAAGCGCATTGATCGCATTACCGGCATACGACCGGGCTTCGCTAAAGGCGATGTTCGCGATGCCGTCTTTCTTGACGATGTATTTAAAAACCACGCAATCGCTGGCGTGATGCACTTCGCCGGCCTGAAGGCTGTCGGGGAATCGGCCGAAAAGCCACTGGCTTATTACGACAACAACGTCAATGGCAGCGTACAACTGCTGCGGGCCATGGGCGCCGCCAGGGTCAAGACCTTTGTGTTTTCCTCGTCTGCCACCGTCTATGGCGATCCGCAAAAGCTGCCGATAACCGAGGACCACCCGCGCTCGGCCACCAACCCATACGGCCATACCAAGTGGATAGTGGAAGACATATTGCAAGATTTGCATCTTGCCGAACCCGATTGGCGCATCGCGCGGCTACGGTATTTCAACCCGGTGGGCGCCCACCCCAGCGGACTGATCGGCGAAGCGCCGCAAGGCATACCCAACAATCTTATGCCCTACGTCGCCCAAGTCGCCGCGGGCACACGGACCTGTCTGCATGTGTTCGGCAACGACTACAACACCCCCGATGGCACGGGCGTGCGCGACTATATTCATGTCATGGATTTGGCGGCGGGCCACGTGGCGGCATTACGCTATTGCGAACGCAACGCCGGCGAACTATTAACGGTTAATCTGGGCACGGGAAAAGGGTACTCAGTGCTGGAAATGGTGCATGCCTTCGAGCGCGCAAGCCAACGAACCGTCGCCTACGAAATCGCGCCGCGCCGCGCAGGCGACATTGCGGCCTGCTGGGCCGACACCGAGCTGGCCTTTAACAAACT
>JBDTGB010000175.1:0-3497 GCA_039937635.1 Burkholderiaceae bacterium
ATGCGATTGCGCAAGGCCTCGACATACGGCAGCAGATCATAGCTTCCCGATTCCTCACAGGTTTCAATCAGCCCGACGCAACGCGGTCGCGGCACACCTTGTTTATCCAGAGACAAAATCGCCGTCAAAGAAGCATAGACAGCATACCCATCGTCGGCGGCTCCACGGCCGTAGAGCTTGCCATCTTCATATTTCGGCGTCCACGGCCCCAGGCCCGAACGCCACCCTGAAAACTCTGGTTGCTTGTCCAGATGGCCGTACATCAGCACAGTATCGCCGTTATCTTTGCGGGTGGCCGGCGCTTCGAAATAGATGACAGGAGTGCGTCCGGGCAAGCGAATAATCTCTAGCGTCAGGTTCGAAATTTTCTGCGCGTGCGCCCATTGCCCGGCATCGTGCACCACGCGTTCAAGGTAACCATTCTTGATCCAATCGGCATCGAACGCCGGACTTTTGGCAGGGATCGCGATGTAGTTGGTCAACGCGGGAATAATCTCGCGATCCCACTTGTCGTCCACGAAAGCCTGTAATGCTTGCGGATCCAAGACAGGAGGCAAGGCGTCACCGGAGATGCGGGCACCCATTGCATTTTCCTTATCGAAAGTAATGCCCGCAATTTTACGCTGGATGCGCCGGGAAGGCCCCACCGCAATGACCTTCCGAAGTCACATGCCCGAAAGATCGGCAATGGCGTCCACGACCAGACCCGTTCCCACCGCAATCATCAGGATATCGCCGGCAACGCGCACGTACCGGTAGCCAACCGGCGCAGGGCCAATACGCACCAGAACCGTGGGTGGAAGCTGATAGTATCTGACTTGGCCCAGCGGATACCCCACACGCCATTTTTTGGCCTGCCCCGGAGGCATGCACCCGTTATGTTTCTTGGCCAGGCCGGGTGGGCATCTGCCGCCGCGAAACTCCTCGCGGTAATAGTCGCGCAAGTAGACCTGTTGCTGATCGTTGAAACGCACATGCACCGATGAATCGCGATCATCGCGCTCGTGCCCGCCCTTGGAGCGCTTATCCTCCCGGCCGCTGAAGTCGCGCGAGTCGCGTTTATCGTGGTGCTTGTCTGCTTTGCCGTGACCGCGATCGGACTGGCTTTGGTCCGCTTTGTCGCCATTGCCGCCACCCGCCCATGCCGGCTTGTCGGCAAACGCCGGCGCAGCAATAAACAAGCCGGTAATCAAGAGAGCAATAATATTTTTCTTATTGAGCATTGTGCATATCACCTTAAAGTCAGCCACATTAAGGGCACTGTATAGTATTTCTCCCCCATGCACCACTCGCTTTACCACAGTTACACAAAGTTGCTCGACACGATATTCCCCTGGGCTAATCTTCCGAATAGTGTTGACGGCAACACCTGAAAGTGTTGACGGCAACACCTGAAAAAAAACATATGCACACTTCAGCAAATTTTTCCAGTGTCAAATTTTTAATCGGCGACCCGGCCCGCACCACCATGCTTGCCGCCTTATTCGACGGTCGGGCGCTCCCGGCTGGAGAACTTGCGTATGCGGCAAGGGTCACGACCCGGACGGCTAACTCTCATCTGGCGGAAATGCTCGCCGACGGCTTGATTTCAATCGAAACAGAAGGGCGCCACCGATACTATCGGCTGGCGGGGCCAGACGTCGTCCACGCCATCGAACGCCTCGCCGCCGTCCAACCCGGTACAACGGTTAGACGCAAGGAGCTTGACCCGAAAGCAAAAGAGCTACGATTTTCCCGTTGCTGCTATGGCCATCTTGCGGGACAGGTGGGAATCGCCATCGCCGGCCGCCTGCAAGCTCAGGGCTACATTCAAACAACGCCCGACAGGCAGTTTAAAGTCACAGCAAGCGGCACTGCCTGGTTCAGCACCATCGGTATCGATGTTCAAACAATCAAACCATCACATAACGGATTGGCGCGGCAATGCCTGGACTGGACCGAACGTTCATACCATCTGGCCGGTCCGCTGGGAACGCAATTACTGCGCACTCTGTGCGCCGCCGGATGGCTGCAGCGCGCCAAGGACTCAAGAGCTGTCCAAGTAACACCGAAAGGTTGGGCTGAACTGAAGCATCGACTGAATTTGGATAAGATACCTCGGTAACCGTATCCACATAAAACACGGGAAACAAGGCTTGGGGATTAACACTATTGTGCAACTGAACACGGCCGCGTTATCCTTAACTGCGGGCGCAGCCTCGCAAGTCTCTGTAGAAGGGATCAACCCCAAGGACATTGTTGTGAATGAAATTTGGCGAGAGCCGGCCGTTGTGGTGGCTGAATTAATCCGGGATCAAAAAATTTCGGCGCACGAGGTCACTACGCAAGCGCTACAACGTATCGACAACATCAATGGCCGCATCAATGCAATCGTCGACTATAAGCCAGAGCTGGCGCTGGCGGCTGCCGACGCCATCGACCGGCGGATTGCAAAAGACGAAGATGTCGGCGCCCTGGGCGGCGTCCCGGTAACCATCAAGGTGATTATCGATCAAGAGGGTTTCGCGACGACCAACGGCGTTCGGCTACAGCGCAACGCCATTGCCACACACGACAGCCCAGCCGTGACAAACCTGCGTAACGCGGGCGCGGTGCTTCTGGGTCGCACCAATACGCCAGCGTTTTCGTACCGATGGTTCACCAATAATAGCCTGCATGGCGCAACCCTGAATCCGCACAACGCCGCGTTGACTCCGGGGGGTCGTCGGGCGGAGCAGCGAACAGCGCGGTTACAAGCCAACTATCGCCCCCAACTAAGGGAAGGTCGTCAATTGCCATAGGCCAAACCGTCCTGTATTCTTTGGCAACAGTTTTTGCATTCCAATTTTTGAGCACCACAGAGAGAGACACCACATGACAAAAAAATTTAAAGTTTCAAAGCTACTGGCCAGCCTGTGTCTTGCGGCGCCATTGGGTTTTGGCGCGACGACCAGCGTTCAGGCGCAAACCATCACGGCCGTCATGCAAGCCCCCTTGCGCTCGCTCGACCCGGTCATCACGACCGCCTATGTCATACGCGATTACGGCTTCATGGTGTACGACACCCTGCTTAGCATCGATGCAAAAGGCGAGATCAAACCGCAAATGCTGAAAAAATGGGAAGTTTCCAACGATGGAAAAACCTACACATTCACATTGCGCCCAGGTCTGAAATGGCACGATGGCGCGCCTGTGACGTCGGTGGATTGCATCGCCTCAATCAAGCGCTGGGCCGTTCAGGACAAAATGGGCCAGGTCATGGACGGTCTGATGGCATCCATGGAAAAAATCGACGACAACTCGTTTTCAATGACATTCAAAGCGCCCACCAATATCGCGCTGCGGGCACTGTCCAAGCCCAGTTCGCTGGCGGCATTCATGATGCCTGAACGCGTGGCCAAGACATCCCCCTCGCAAGCCATCACCGAATCGATTGGATCGGGCCCATTCAAGTTTGTCGCAAGCGAATACAAGCCGGGCGTACAAGCAGTCTTCGTCAAGAATAAGGATTACATCCC
>JBDTGB010000176.1:0-6412 GCA_039937635.1 Burkholderiaceae bacterium
AATTTCGGACGCGACGCGGTCCTATCGGTTAAGCAGGCCAAGCAGTTCGGCATTCTCGACAAAATGGCTCTGGTTGTGCCTTACATGGCTCCGTTCCTGGGCGAAGAAGTCGGCCCCGACATTATCGAGGGCGTTTATGGTGCAACCGGTTTCTGGTGGACTCTGGAAGACAAATACCCCATCGCCAAAGATTTCGTTGCTGCCTTCGAGAAAAAATTTGGCGGAAAGCCGCATGACTCGGCCTATATCGCTTACCTGAACACTGCGTTGTGGGCCGATGCCATCGAACGCGCGGGAACCTTCTACCCCCCCGACGTCATCAAATCTTACGAAAAGGGCGTAAAACGCCAGGGCCCGACCGGCGAAGTCTGGTTCCGCGCCGAAGATCACCAGGGCGTCATCAACTTCCCGATCGTGCGCGGCAAGAAGAAATCCGAGATGAAAGAC
The DNA here is from genome assembly GCA_039937635.1 of Burkholderiaceae bacterium. Taxonomy (GTDB): domain Bacteria; phylum Pseudomonadota; class Gammaproteobacteria; order Burkholderiales; family Burkholderiaceae_B; genus JBDTGB01. The sequence goes on from JBDTGB010000176.1 coordinate 448, forward strand.
AAGAACGACATCTTCGAGATCGTCGCCATGGTCAACGGTGCGGACGCCAACCCGCCGGTGGGTCACTACGGCTGCAAACTGGGCTCATACGTTTAAGGTGATTTTTTGCGGTTGAACGTGGTCTATTAAAAAGAGGGGGATTGAATGCCAAGTATGTCGTTGTTTTTATCACAGCTATTTAACGGGCTCGCCACGGGCCTGTTGCTGGCTTTAATCAGTACTGGCTTGACAATTATTTACGGCACGCTTGGCGTTGTTAATTTTGCTCACGGGGCTCTGTTTGTGGTCGGAGCCTACGCGGGTTACACCACTTATGGTCTCACGGATTCGTTCGTGTTGGCTATTGCGGCTGGCGCTGTAACGGCGCTTGTCGTCGGTTTAATCATTGAACGCGGCGTGGTGCGTTTGTACTATTCGCGCCCGCCCGAAGATCAAATTCTGGTTACGTTCGGCTTGGGGATTATTCTGGTCGAACTTGTCCGCGGCATTTACGGCGGCGTCAGTCTGTCTGTGCCCGCGCCGTCGTGGGGCCAGGGCGTTGTGCATATCGGCACGCTTATCTATCCGCTTTATCGGTTTCAGACGGTGTTCATTGCGGCCGGCACGCTGGCTGCGCTTTATTTCGTGCTGTATCGCACCAGCCTGGGCCTGATTGTGCGGGCCGGGATCGAAGACTCGCTCATGGTTAATATTTTAGGTATTAACGTCAAGCGCGTTTTCTTATTGGTGTTTGGCATCGGGGCGATGGCGGCGGGCTATGCCGGCGCCATTGATTCGCCTATTGTCACGCTGGCGCCCGATATGGGTTTCCGAATACTTGTTGATTCGTTCGTTGTGGTGGTCATCGGTGGTGTGGGGTCCTTCCCGGGCGCCATCATTGGGGGCATTATTGCGGGTGAAATTCTTAGCCTTACTTCTATGTTTGATCCTGCTTATTCCGATGTAATGTTGTTTGTTGTAATGGCTCTCGTCTTAATATTCCGGCCTCAGGGAATTATGGGACAGGAGGGTCGTGAATGAATCCGCTTAATCGTCCTGGCGCCCTGGTGCGCCGGCAGATTCCCGAACTGATCGTCGGCCTGTGTCTGATTGTGGCGCCATTCACTTTACCTGTTATCGGCATCAGTCCCGATCTCATGACGCGCATCCTGATCTGGGGGCTGTTTGGGCTGGGTTTCGACTTGCTGTTTGGCTATACCGGCCTGCTGTCTTTCGGTCAGGCCGCTTTTTTTGGCACGGGCGGTTTTGTCTCGTGTTATTTGCTTACTGTGGGCCTGGTGCCGAACGTGTTGCTGGCGTTATTGATAGGCACGGTGGTCGCTTCGTTTGCGGGCCTGATCATCGGTTACCTGACCTTGCGCCGCACCGGTATTTACTTTGCCATGAGCACTTTGGCTTTTGGTGAAATGTTTTACTTCCTTGAAAATTCGTCATTCAAAGCATACACGGGCGGTGAAAACGGTATTGCGGGTGTGCCGCCTCCTGAAATTGGCTTGGGGTTTACGACCTTGCACATTTCCAGCGGCTGGCCCATGTACTGGCTGGTCGCACTATTCTTTTATGTCGGCTACCTGGTTGCTCGCCGTATTGTCCGTTCGCCCTTTGGCGCGGTGCTTAAAGCCATTCGCGGCAACCCCAAACGCGCCATCGCATTGGGGCATTCGATCAAGGAATATAAGCTCACGGTCTTTGTCATTGCTTCCGCTTACGGCGGTCTGGCGGGCGGCTTGCTGGGCATCTTTCAGGCGTATATGCCGCCCGATGCGTTCTCGCTGGACACCTCTTCCCAACTGGTAATTCAAACTGTTATGGGCGGCGCCGGAACGTTGCTGGGGCCTTTGCTGGGTGCAACAATCTGGCTCTATCTGTACGAAGGGCTGCAACAGATTTCCGGTGTCGGCGCCTGGTGGAAACTTATTCTGGGTATTGTTTTCGTCGTCATTGTCACGCTTTTCCACCGTGGAGTTGTCGGTGCTTTTGTCGACGCGATACGGCGTTTGCGCCGACCTTCCGACGCGGCTCGCTCACAGGCATTGGCAGACGATCGGCCGCTTACGGTGCCGCTGCAGATTGTTCCGGCAAGCGCCAGCGCTCCGGGCGCGCCCGTGCTCGAGGCACGCGGCATTACTAAACAGTATGGCGGTCTTGTGGCGGTCAGCGATGTGTCGTTTTCACTTGCCGAAGGCGAGCTGCGCGGAGTGATCGGCCCGAACGGAGCAGGGAAATCCACCTTCTTCGCCATGCTGGCGGGCGAGCTCGACACCACCGAAGGCCAGGTGTTTCTGCGCGGTCAGGAAATTAGCGGCATTGGGGTAACGGCTGTGTGCCAACGGGGCATGAGCAAAAGCTATCAGATCAATCAACTGTTCGATTCACTTACCGTGCGCCAGAACATGATTATTCCCGTACTGGCGCGTAGCCGAGGCCGGTTCCGGCCCGATATGCTGCGTGGTCTGCATCGCGTTAAGGGACTTGCCGACCAAGTCAATGCGGCGATCGAGTTGGTCGGCCTGTCGGCCCGGGCCAATACACGGGTGTCTGAAATGCCCTACGGCGAAAAACGCCGGCTTGAAATTGGCCTGGCGCTGGCCACCGGCGCCAACGTGCTACTGTTTGACGAGCCGCTGGCGGGTTTGGGGCCTGAAGAGCGCGTACACGTTGTGGCCTTGCTCAAGTCCATACGCAAAGGACGCAGCATGGTGATTGTCGAACACGACATGGACGCCATGTTTGAATTGGCCGAACGTATCACAGTGCTCTACGAAGGGCATAAACTGGCGGAAGGCACGCCTGACGAAATCCGTACTAATTCCGCTGTACAAGCAGCATATCTCGGGGGGATGGACGAGCATGAGTCTGCTTGAAGTCGATAAAATCAATAGCTACTATGGGGATTCTCATATTCTGTTCGATGTGTCGATGCACGTCGAAGAAAATGAAGTCGTAGCGCTGCTGGGCCGCAACGGCGCTGGCAAAAGCACAACGCTGAAGTCGCTGATGGGAGTGGTGCAGCCCAAAAGCGGCACTATCCGCCATAACGGGCTCGAGGTGCAACATTTTGCTCCGCACCAGTTGGCGGCGCGCGGCATTCAACTGGTGCCCGAAGAGCGGCGTGTTTTCGGCCAAATATCGGTTCATGAAAACCTGCAACTGGCGGCTATGACGGCCGAGAATCCGTTATCGCTTGATGCCATCTACGAAACATTCCCGCGGCTGGCGGAACGCAAGCGCCATCGCGGCAAGCAGTTGTCGGGTGGCGAACAGCAAATGGTGGCTATTGCGCGCGCGATGATCCGCAATGCCGGCATCATTATGCTTGATGAGCCATTCGAAGGGTTGGCCCCGTTGATTGTGCGCGATCTGGTGCAAGTGTGCCGCAAGCTGGCTGATAACGGGCACACTGTTATCATCGTCGAGCAGAACGTGCGCGCTGCCTTGTCGCTGGCCCACCGTTGTTACATCATCAATAATGGTCACATGGTTTTCGAGGGCACCCCTACGGAGCTGCAGCAAGACCGCGGCACCATAGAAAAGTACCTGGGCGTAAAAGTATAAAGACAGTGTGACTCATTATTTGTTGTTGATTGTGGCCGGCTTTTTGGCGGGCGGCCTTAATACAATAGCGGGCGGCGGCAGTTTCCTGACCTTTCCGGCTCTTGTTTACGTGGGCGTGCCCATTGTATCGGCCAATGCCACCAGCGCAGTCGCGGTATTTCCGGGTTACATCGGGGCTGTGGCGGGGTTTCGCGACGAGATCGCATCGTTTGAGCGCCCGACGCTGATCAAGCTGACTATCGTCAGCTTGCTGGGCGGCTTGATCGGGTCTTTGCTGTTGCTGGTCACGTCGAATGAAACGTTCAAAGTTTTGGTCCCGTGGCTGCTGCTTTTTGCCACGCTGCTGTTTGGCGCGGGCGATTATCTGGTCGCCTGGAGCAAGCGGCGCAATCTTCGTCTTGGTAAGTTTTTAACGCCGGGCGTATTGTGCGTTTCGATATACGGCGGTTATTTCAATGGTGGCCTGGGTATTATGCTGATGGCGCTTTTCGCCGTGATCGGCATGCGCGACATGAACATCATGAATGGCCTGAAAAACGGCATTTCAGTCGTGCTTTCAGCCATCTCGGTCATTACATTCGCCTGGGCCGGGCTGGTCCAGTGGCCCGAAGCGATAATAATGATGCTGGCCGCGACGGTGGGCGGATACCTGGGCGCTTATGCCGCCAAAGCCCTGTCGCGCCGCGCGATAAAAACACTGATCATGGTCGTGGGACTGGTGATGAGTATTGTGTTTTTCTACAGGGCTTAGCGCTTGGTCGACTGCCATGCAAATACGAATAAGGATTGGAGTAAAATGCACGCCTGGTGGGGCATAGTAAAGTGGTTATTATTCTTGGCTCTGAACCAAGCGTCCCCAGTTCGACTCTGGGTGCCCCTGCCACTTTAAAATTCTATACCTTCGCACGAAACCGGCGGTGATAGTTGGCCGGGGTTGATGTTGTGCTGGCCTGCTAACGGCTTAACGGCAACCAGCCGCCGATCAGAATAAATACGCCGCCGCAGGCCTGATTAAAGCGCCGTCCGCTGCGTTGCAGCCAGCCGCGCACTCGGCTGGCCATATTGGCGATCAGCACTTCGGTTATGAATTCCATGATGACGAAGGTGGCGGCCATGATGACGAATTGCATGAACAGGCTGCGCTGCGGATCGATGAATTGGGTCAGGAGGGCACTAAAGAACAGGATCGCTTTGGGGTTCGAGACGGCGGCCAGGAAGCCTTGCCGAAATAGCGTAAAACCGTGTTTTCCTCGGGATGCATTCCCCGGTTCGAGATTGGGGGCGGGCGCGCGCCACACGTGGACACCCAGCCAGATCAGGTAGGCGCCGCCAAGCCATTTCATGGTGACAAGCAGGCTGGCCGATGTCTGGAGCAGCGTGCCAATGCCCGCCATCGACAGACCGATAAGAAGGATGAAACCCAGCGCGCCACCCGATACGGTGAATAATGTTTTGCGTAGTCCGTACAAGGCGCCGTTGGTCAGCGCCAGCAGCCCGTTGGGACCAGGTGCGAGCGACAGCGCGAGAGCCGCTACAAGGTATATCAGCCAAGTGTGAAGCGCCATGCTAGGGCCGTGTAAAGAGGAAAAATGGTGTGTGTCCCGCATCGTACACCATTGTTCTTGCACGAATAAATAGCGTGGCCTGCGGGACTGGGCAGTTGGCACTATACTTTTTCGGTGGCACAGAATTTCCTGTAACATTTCAACCTTGCCACCTGATAGCTGACTTCAGCACTCATTGCCAGCGAAAGGCATTTTTCCCAAGGGGGATTATTGTGACTCGCCAAACTCCTATTGAACGCTACCGTAATATTGGCATAAGCGCCCATATTGATGCGGGAAAAACCACCACCACCGAACGTATTCTTTTCTATTCCGGTGTTAGCCATAAATTGGGCGAGGTGCACGAAGGAATGGCTACGATGGACTGGATGGAGCAGGAGCAGGAACGCGGCATTACTATTACGTCGGCGGCCACGACATGCTTCTGGAAAGGCATGGCGGGTAATTACCCGTCGCACCGGATCAATATTATTGACACCCCCGGACACGTCGATTTCACGATCGAGGTCGAACGTTCGATGCGGGTACTGGACGGCGCCGTCATGGTGTACGACGCGGTGGGCGGCGTGCAGCCGCAATCTGAAACGGTCTGGCGCCAGGCTAATAAATACAAGGTGCCGCGGCTGGCTTTCGTTAATAAAATGGATCGCGTTGGCGCCGATTTCTTTCGCACCTATCGGCAGATTCGCGAGCGCCTGAAAGGCAACCCGGTGCCGGTCCAGATTCCGGTTGGCACTGAAGACGACTTCCATGGCGTGGTCGATCTGGTCAAGATGAGGGCCATTATCTGGGACGATGCGTCGCAAGGCGTCAAGTTTGAATACATCGAGATCCCCGAGGCGTTG
>JBDTGB010000177.1:0-2123 GCA_039937635.1 Burkholderiaceae bacterium
GGCGTGGCGCGGCAAGACGCGGTGGCTGACGATCAACCTGCGGCAGTTTCCGTCGGGCAGTTGAATATTCAAACGGAGGACCAGGACCGCATTTTTGCAAGTCCGCTCGCGCGTCGTATGGCCGGTGACGAAGGTGTCGATCTATCGGCTCTGCTCGGTAGCGGCCCCTTGGGCCGCGTTGTCGAGCGCGACATTGAGGCGGCCAAATTTGCCATGCCTCGATCGATCAAAGGCGATAGCGTGCCGGGTGTAGCACATGCATTCGGTATTCCGTCCACGCATAAGGATGTGCCGCACTCGACTATGCGGCGAACCATTGCGCGCCGCTTGGTCGAAAGCAAATCGACAATTCCGCATTTTTACCTGACTGCCGATTGTCGCGTCGACAAGCTGATGGCTTTGCGCGCCGAGTTTAATGCCGCCGCTGCACGGAAGGTTTCGGTTAACGACTTTATCGTCAAGGCGGTTGCTCTTGCGTTGCGTGAATTGCCCGACATGAACGTGGGTTGGAGCGATACGGCGCTGCATTATTACGACCAGGCCGATATTTCAATAGCGGTATCCACCGAGAATGGCTTGCAGACGCCGATTGTCTATGCAGTTGATACGAAATCAGTGACCGCGATTGGCGCTGAAATTGCCGGTCTCGCGGCGCGTGCGCGTGACGGGAAGCTTACGCCTGAAGAATATCAGGGTGGCAATTTTACGATCAGCAATTTGGGGATGTACGGCGTGCGGGAATTTGTTGCCATTATCAATCCGCCGCAGTCGGCGATCCTTGCTGTCGGCGCAGCCGAGTTGCGCCCTATTGTGCAGGAAGGCGCAATTGTCGCGGCTTCGATGATGACAGTCACGCTCTCGGTTGATCATCGCGCAATTGATGGCGTATTGGCGGCGAAGTGGCTTGCAGTGTTAAAGCGAATTCTCGAAAACCCTTTATCGACGCTGGCCTGAGCGTGTGATCGGGCCAAGGCTGTCGCGTTCGATAATGGTGGCCACAAAAGTGTCTTTCGAGAGGTGTTTGCGCGAGTGATCTTTTCCGTTAATCAGATCGATTATTTTTTTCGCCGCTCTTGCTCCAATCTCGGATGTGGGCACGTGGACCGTGGTCAGTGATGGTGTTGTGATGCTTGCATACTCGATGTCGTCAAAGCCGGTAATGGATAAGTCTGTCGGAATATGAATATTTTGCAATTGGCATTCATGAAGCGCACCGATCGCTTGCAGGTCAGTCCCACAGATCAAGGCGGTGGGGCGCTTTTTTTTCGACCATAGTTCCTTCAGCGCGTTGCGTCCCCCGTCAAAGGAGAAGGGTTGCTTGATAATCCAGGGCGCGGGGACGTCGACTCCCGCCTCAGCAAGGGCGTCAAGCGTACCGGTGATGCGTGTTCTGGCTCGTTCATTGTGCCACGTTGAACCGCTGCAGATGGCGATTTTTGTGTGGCCTTTGGCCAGTACTAATTTCGCCATATTGTACGCAGCCAGGTGATTGGAGAAGCCTATGCAGTGGGGGTAATTGGTTTCGTCCAGAGACCAGAATAAAACACACGGTGTCCCGTGCAGCTTGATCAGTGTGTAGACGCTTTCGTCATGGTCTGTGCCCACAAGAATCAGGCCGTCAACGCCACGTTCAAGCATGGTTCTGACGACCTTTAGTTCGGGAACGGCGTGGTATTCGTGACTGGCGATTAATAGTTGGTAACCAAGCCGCCATAACGCCTGTTCCAGCGCATTGATGGAACTGGCGTAAACAGGGTTGTTGATGGTCGGAAAAATTGCGGCTACTGTCTGGGTCTTTTTTGATGCCAGAGCTTGGGCGGCGCCGTTGCGCACATAGCCCAGCTTGGTCACGACCGCGTTGACTTTTTCAAGTGTTTTTGGTTTGACTCTTTCAGGAATAGATAGCGCTCTGGAAGCCGTGCCCAGCGATACCTCGGCCAGTTTTGCCACGTCCGCGAGAGTTGGGCGTTTAAGAGAAGCGTTCATCAGATCAGTGAAAATAGGGCGGTAAATTTGTAAAGTAGTGGGTTTTTCTGTATTGACTTTACGCGTTTTATGATCAACCATTAAGGCAGTTTGATTCTTAATATCTTAGAGAATACAGCAAAAAAATTAAGGGCCAT
>JBDTGB010000178.1:0-2308 GCA_039937635.1 Burkholderiaceae bacterium
AACGCGGGCAGCATGGCTTTCAGGTCGGCGCCGGCCGAAAACGGCTCGCTTAACTGACCGATAACCAGTGCCTTGAACGAGGTTTCGGCCAAATCGACGGCATGCAAAACGCCGCGCACGACATCGGGCGAAAGTGTGTGCATCTTGGTTTTGAACGACACAATCAGCACATCTTCGGGATGAGGGGCCGGCAAGGTCCAACATTGAATCGCATCGTTTTCAAAGACAAGGTTTTGATTCAGATTGGATGCTTCGCCGAACAGCCGCGGCGCGCCGACTTGCCGCGCATAAACAGCCAGTGTGCTGCGCGGCTCAAATTTTTTCGCCTGCGGATTCCACGAACCCACCGCCGTCTGCACCCCTTGCTCTTGCCAGACCGGCCCGCTCGTCACCCAATCAGGCAAGGCCACACGGGACAAAGTTTTTCCCGCCGCAATATCCTCGGTAATCCAGCCAGCAACCTGCCGCCAGCCGGCGGCTTGCCATACCTCGAACGGTCCCATGGCATGCCCAAAGCCCCACGCCATGGCCTGGTCGATCTGGCGCGCCGTATCGGCGATTTCAGCCAAATGAACCGCGCTGTAATGGAAACCGTCGCGCAACACAGCCCAGACAAATTGGGCCTGAGGGTGATCGGATTCATGCAGCTCCCTCAAACGTTTGGCGGGATCGCGTTCTGCCAGGATGGCGGCCACAGACTGGTCGATTTTCGCGTCGGCGGGGACATAATCGCCCTTGGCGGGATCCAGCCGCAAGATAGCTTTGCCTTCCTTGCGATAAAAACCCGCGCCCGCTTTTTGCCCTAATGCGCCTTTTTCAATCAAGGCCGTCAGCACGGGCGGCATTTCAAAATGGGCGCGAAACGGGTCGTTGGGCAATTGTTCTTGCATGGTGCGCACAACGTGCGCCAGCGTATCCAGTCCGACGACGTCGGCAGTGCGGAACGTGCCCGATTTGGCGCGGCCCAGGCGCTCGCCGGTCAGTTGATCGACCAGGTCGACGCTTAGGCCATACTTTTCGGCTTGAGAAAACACCGACAAAATTCCGAATACGCCAATACGATTACCCACGAAATTGGGCGTGTCTTTGGCGCGCACGACGCTTTTTCCCAATCGCGACACCAGAAAAGTTTCCAGATCATCCAGCAAGGATGGTTCGGTCGCGACTGTCGGAATCAATTCGACCAGGGGCATATAACGCGGCGGATTGAAGAAATGCACGCCGCAGAAACGGCGACGCAACGATTCGGGCAAAGCTTCAGACAAGGCGGTGATCGATAAACCCGACGTATTGCTGGCAATGATGGCGCCAGGCTTGATGGAACTTGCCAGCCTACGATAGAGATCGCGCTTCCAGTCCAGGCGCTCGGCAATAGCTTCGATAACCAGATCGCAGCCGGCCAGCAGACGCAGATCGTCATCGTAATTGGCCGGCAAAATCAGTTCAGCTAACTCGGGCGTGCCCAAAGGCGCCGGACGAAATTTTTTAAGCTCGGCAATCGCCCGTTTGACTATCCCGTTTCTGTCGCCCTCTTTCGCGGGCAAATCGAACAACACAACCGGCAGGCCCGCATTGATGCAATGCGCGGCTATCTGCGCCCCCATGACTCCTGCCCCGCACACAGCCACGCGGCGCACATGGAAGGCGGCGGGGTTCAGCTTTGCGTCCGATCGAACCGATTGATGACCCTGCATGAACATCTCCAGAAAAAGCGCAAGACGCCAATGTTGACGAACCTGCCCATACCTGCTTTATCGTTATTATGCTACAGACGTTTTAGCGGTAAATTAACGCCTGGCGGCACAACCTTTGGCACCTCTCTTATGGCCAGACTACCACGTCTTTACGCCCCCGGAATTCCTCAGCTTGCACACGTCGAGTTCGCGCAAGCGCTTGCCGACGCCGTGGATTCCGATCCCACCGTCGAGCTTGACCGTGTGCTTGCCTGGCTGCAAAGCGAAGCACGCCAGCACAAGGTGGCGGTGCACGGCTGGCTGCTGCTGAATAACCGTCTGGCGTTGCTGGCAACGCCGACGGCGGCTGACAGCCTTCCCAAGCTGATGCAGGCGCTGGGCCGGCGCTTTGCCACCCACCTGCGGCATGGGCGTGTCTTCGCGGGTCGCTACCGCAGCGCCCTGATCGAACCGGGCCGCTGGGTGTTGCCCGCGCTGATCTGGCTGGAATCCCTGCCCGTGCAATTAAAGTATGTCGAACAGGCTGAAAACTGGCCTTGGTCGTCAGCTTCTTACCATAGCGGCAACGACATCACGAACGCGAACTGGACCGTCGATCATGCCGATTTCTGGCA
>JBDTGB010000179.1:0-8724 GCA_039937635.1 Burkholderiaceae bacterium
CATCATCGACGTGCAAGCGCTGGGGCTGCGCGCAGGCCGGCGCACGCTGGGCCATCGATTTATGACGGACCACGCCATCGACATAGAATCAGCGGATTCGTACGAACAACAATTGCTGAACCAAGGCCGTGTCATCGTCCGCTTTGACACGCGCCGTCAACAAATTTACGAGCAGCTTCAGACACAGGCTAAAGCGTTAAAGGCGACGTTGGGAACCGACCACGAAGTCGAAACACTCCTTGATGAAGTTACGGGCCTGGTTGAATACCCGGCCGTTTACGCGGGCGAATTCGAACCTAAATTTTTGCAAGTTCCGCCCGAATGCCTGATTCTGACCATGCGCCTAAATCAAAAGTATTTTCCTCTGTTCGAACCGCATAACGGCAAATTGACGCATCGCTTTCTAATCGCAAGCAACATGCAAGTTAGCGACCCCTCAAATATTATCCGAGGCAACCAGCGCGTGGTGCGCCCACGCTTGGCGGACGCCCAGTTCTTCTTTGACACTGATCGCAAGGTCCCGCTTGCAACACGAGTCGAATCGCTGGCCGATAGGGTCTATCACAATAAACTCGGCTCGCAGCGCGAGCGTGTCGAGCGCATCCGCCGGATTGCCGGTCATGTGGCGCGACAATTGAACGCGAATGAACAAAACGCCGACCGCTCCGCTTTATTGGCCAAAGCCGATCTAAGCTCAAGCATGGTAGCCGAATTCCCCGAACTACAGGGGATCATGGGCGCGTACTACGCCGCGGCGGATGGCGAGCCCGCCGATGTGGTGCTGGCCTTGCGCCAGCAGTACCAGACCCGGTTCGACACGGCAATTGATTCGAGCAGTCTGACCTCGGCCATCCTGTTTATTTCCGAACGCGTCGAAACCTTAATTGGCATCTGGGGCATCGGTTTGGCGCCTACCGGCGAACGCGACCCCTACGGTCTGCGCCGCGCCGCGCTCGGCCTGATCAGCGCCTTCGAACATCTTCGCGATGGTGGTTACCTGCACAACACTAATCAACCGCGCCTATCCCTGGATGAACTCCTGCGCTTCACGGCCGGCGCCTTCGATCCGCATCCGCTTGACACGTCGACAGTGTGCGAGGTTCAAAGCTTCATCTATGAACGTTACCGTAATCAATTAGCCAACAGCTTTGACCGGCGCGTGGTCGACGCGGTGCTCTGTCTGCAACCGCCGCTGCATCAGGTTCAAACCAGGGTGCAAGCCTGCGCCGAATTCGCCCATCTGCCAGAGGCTGAAAGCCTGGCTGTCGCCAACAAGCGCATCGCCAATCTGCTTAAAAAGGCGCCTGAAAAGCTTCAGCACGTTAACCGTGACACACTCACGGAACCTGCGGAACAAGAGCTGGCGCGGATCCTGGCAAAATTAAAGCCGCAGGCGCAGGCGCAATTCGCGCAAGGCGACTTTACCGCCAGTCTGGCCACCATGGCACAGGCCAGACTGGCCGTGGATAATTTCTTTAATGACGTCATGGTCATGGCCGACGACCCCGCCATACGCGCCAACCGGCTTGCCTTGCTAGCTGACTTGCACGAAGTCATGAACCAGGTCGCCGATATTTCAAGGCTGGTCCAGTGAAGCTTGCCATACTCGACCGCGATGGCGTGATCAATCAGGATAGCGACTCTTTTGTAAAAGAACCTGACGAATGGATCGCATTGCCGGGCAGCCTGGAAGCGATAGCGCGTCTTTCGCGCGCAAACTGGCATGTCGTCATCGCCAGCAACCAATCGGGCGTTGCCCGGGGTTTGTTCAGCATGGCGACCCTGAACGCGATTCATGCCAAAATGCGGCGTGAGCTGGCCCACGCTGGCGGCAATATCGAAGCTATCTTTATTTGCCCGCATGGTCCCGATGACGGGTGCGCCTGCCGAAAACCCGAAACTGGCATGCTTCTGGATATTGCCCGGCGTTACGATATTGATTTAAAAGGAAGCCCCGCAGTGGGCGACTCGCTGCGCGATTTGCAAGCCGCCAGTGCGGTGGGTTGTGAACCCTGGCTGGTTCTTACGGGCAAAGGAGCGGAAACCCAAAAAGCCGGCCAGTTGCCGACCGGAACACGCGTCAAGGAAAACCTGGCTGCCGTCGTCGACGCATGGCTCAAGGATTAGAACATGGCCGTGCTGCGCGCAACTCTTTACATGGCGTTTTTAATCGTGACTGTCATCCCCTACGCGCTGGCCTGCGTTCTGTGGTCGCCATTGCCATCGCGCTGGCGTTATAGATTGACGGTGGGCTGGCCGACGCTGGCTCTTTGGGGCGCGCGCGTCATACTTGGCATACGTTGGCAAGTAAAAGGGGCCGAAAACCTTCCGGACGGCCCGGCGATCCTGCTATGCAAGCATCAGTCGGCATGGGAAACACTATTTATTCCAGCCTATATGCCGCGCGAGGTCTGTTTCGTGTATAAAAAGGAATTGCATCGAGTACCATTCTTTGGCTGGGGCTTGGCCTTGTTGCATATGATTCCAATTGACCGTTCCCGCGGCCGGGATGCATTCGAACAAGTGGTCAAGCTGGGACAACAACGCATCAATGAAGGACGCTGGCCTATTCTGTTTCCCGAGGGCACCCGCATCGCGCCCGGAAAAACGGGGCGCTACAAGGCTGGCGGCGCTCTTCTGGCTGTGCGCACCAACACCGGGGTCATCCCCATAGCCCATAACGCGGGTGAATGCTGGCCGCGCAATGCCTTCGTAAAAAAGCCCGGGCTGGTCACCGTATCGATCGGTCCGATGATCGACAGCAAGGGGCTCGATGCCGAAACTCTGAACCAGAAGGTGCGGAACTGGATTGAAAACGAAATGCGCCAACTTAACCCGGAACGCTATGAATCCGACCAAGCCGACTAACGATCGTTGGCGTGAAGTGCGGGCTGATCAGCAGACGATCGGATTTACCTTGCGGCGTTCACGGCGCAAAAGCATCGGCCTGGTTATTAACGGCGATGGTTTGCAAGTAACGGCGCCGAATTGGGTGACGCTGCGCGAAATCGACGAGGCGGTGGTTGAAAGATCGCGCTGGATTCTGGCCAAGCTAAGCCTTAGTCAGGCGCGCCAGGCCCGGCTCGCGGCGATCAATACGCACTGGCGCGACGGCGGCGACATTCCCTACCTGGGCCAGAATATTATTCTGAAACTGGACGACTCGCGGGGCGGCGCCATTTTTAACGGATCGATGTTCGCTCCGCGGCAAGACGATACGCTTTGCCTGGCATTGCCTCGCGATGCCGAATGCAATCACGTGCGCGACAGCGTAAACATGTGGCTGCAGCAACAGGCGAAAATTTGGTTCGAACAACGCTTGCAGCATTTTTTAACGGTCGGCCAGCTTCAAATAAAACGATGGCGGCTTACCTCGGCGGCCACCAGATGGGGTTCGTGCAGCGGTGACGGCAGCATTCGACTGAACTGGCGCCTGATCCATTTCGAACATACTATTATCGATTACGTGGTGGCTCACGAACTGGCCCATCTGCGCGAGATGAACCACAGTAAAAATTTTTGGCGCGAAGTCGGCCGAATCCTTCCCGATTTCGAACCGGCGCGCGCCGCATTGCGTCAGCACGACCCCGCCTCGCTGCCGCTGGTTTAAACTTCAAGGGTACTCAGCAAGGAGACTACGATGCGAATACTGCACACCATGTTGCGTGTCGGCGATTTGGACCGATCCATTTTTTTCTACACCGATGTTCTCGGCATGAAATTGCTGCGCCGTAAAGATTATCCCGAGGGAAAATTCACACTGGCCTTCGTCGGCTACCAAGACGAAAACGAAGGCCCCGCCATTGAATTAACGCACAACTGGGAGACATCCAGCTACGATCTGGGCAATGGCTACGGCCACGTCGCGCTGGAAGTGGACAATGCGTACGACGCCTGTGCAAAGATCAAGGAAAAAGGCGGCCACGTGACGCGCGAAGCAGGCCCCATGAAACATGGTCAAACCATCATCGCCTTCGTCGAGGACCCCGACGGCTACAAAATCGAGCTGGTCCAGCACAAACCGCAGGCCGCTTAAACGCCGGCGCGCACGAATGCATCGGCGGCGAAATCATCGACCTCGATAACGTCCGCGGCCGCCGCTTCGGCCGCTTCAAGCGATTGCGCCTGAGCCTGCGATATCGCCCCCTTGGCATGCGCCACGCGCCAGTCTTTCACGCCGCTGCGTTTCAAGCGATCAAGCAGAGGCTGCGCGTCGACAGCCAATTCAAAGGCGCGCTCCAGTTGCTCCACGCTATGGGCGCCGCAGTTATTCCATACCGAACCAACCAAACGCACCCGGGAGTCGGATGGTTCGAGCAATATCGCGGCGCAAGCGACTGTGGTCCGGTCAGGCGGGGATTTAGCTCGAAACACCGGAGGGAGCACGCAGACGCGCAATGCAAAGGCTAGCGTGCGTCCGGGGAAATTCTGCAAAACCTCGTCCAGGCGCTTTTCAATCGTTGCAAAGCTTTGGTCGGCGCACCATTTCACCAACGGCAAATCAGGCTCGTGCTGGCCTTCGCCGCTCCAACGCTTAAGGACTGCGGAAAGCAAATAGAGTTCGGCCAAAACATCTCCGAGCCGGGCCGAGAGCATTTCTTCGCGTTTCAGTGAACCGCCTAGTGTGAACACCGTGGCCTCGGACACCAGCGCAAAAGCAGCGGCATACCGGTTCAAACGCCGATAATAAGGCGCCGCCGCGCCCACACCCCTGGGCGAGCCCGCGAACCGCCCTCCCGTCCAGGCCGCGCCCAAGGCCCTGAACGCGTTTTTAACGCTATGCCAGCAATGCTTCCAGATAATCGCGTCAAATGCGTCTTCACCGGCCTGTTGGTCGTTATTGCCAATAGCCGCCACTTCCTGCATCAAGTATGGGTGAGCGCGAATGGCGCCCTGACCGAACACGATTAAATTACGCGTCAGAATATTGGCTCCTTCAACCGTGATGCCAACGGGTAACGCCCGATACAAGCCGCCCAGATAATTACGCGGGCCATCAATAACAGCCTTGCCCCCATGCAAATCCATGGCGTCATTGACTGATTGCCGCATACGCTCGGTGGCATGCAGCTTCATGATTGCCGACACCACGGCCGGCTTATGGCCAAGATCCAACCCCGCGCAGGTAAAACGACGCGCAGCTTCCACCAGATAGGCGTTGGCGGCCAGGCGACCAAGTTTTTCCCGCACCCCTTCGAACTGTCCGATAGACACGCCAAACTGCGTGCGGACGCGTGCGTAAGCGCCCGAGGTGTGCGCCGCGAAGACGCAGGCCGCCGCCGACAGTGATGGCAGGGAAATACCCCGCCCCGCCGCCAGCGCGCTCATCAGCATTGGCCAGCCCTGCCCGGCCCGCTCAACGCCGCCGATCAGCGCATCGAGCGGTACGAAGACATCGGAGCCCTGGTTGGGGCCATTTAAAAACGCCTGCATGGCCGGCAAGTGACGGCGGCCTATGATGACGCCCGGCAAATCCGTTGGCACCAGCGCCACCGAAATACCAATATCGTCGATCTCGCCAATTAAATGATCGGGGTCGGATAACTTGAACGCCAGGCCCAGCACCGTGGCGATTGGACTAAGGGTGATATAACGTTTTCGCCAATTTAACCGAATGCCAAGCGTATCGACGCCATCGACAAGCTGTCTGCACACCACGCCAGTATCTGTCATCGAGGCGGCATCGGACCCCGCTTGAGCGCTGGTTAAGCCAAAGCAAGGGATTTCCTGCCCACGGGCCAGGCGTGGCAACCAGTACTCGCGTTGCGCCTGCGTGCCGAACTGCATAAGCAGTTCGCCCGGCCCAAGCGAGTTCGGCACCATGACCGTAACGCCGGCGGTGACCGAGCAAACAGAAATCCGCCGGACAACTTCCGAATGCGCATATGCCGAGAAACCAAGCCCGCCATATTGCGCCGGAATAATCATCCCGAAAAAACCATGCGCTTTTAAGAATTTCCAGACTTCAGGCGGCAGATCAAAACGCTGCCACGAGATGTCCCAATCATTTAACATTGAGCACAGCTCAAGAACCGGACCGTCCAAAAAGGCTTGTTCCGCCGCTGTCAGGGACACCGGTGGAATATCCAGAAATTGTTGCCAGTCGGGCTGGCCGGAAAACAACTGCGCATCCCACCAGACGTCGCCGGCCTCGATGGCCTGTTGTTCGGTCGGCGAGAGCCGGGGCATGGCCTGACGCGCTTTGCGATAAAGCGGCTCTGTCAACCATCGGCGACGCCATGCCTTCCAGCTCATAAGATTCCCCCCGGATGAAACAATATATAGCCAGCGCCTATTATCCCTCAGTTGCGTATCAGACGTTAAACACACCCGCCGCCAGCAAGGCGTCAGCCAGAGAAATGAACTGTTCAACCGTCAGGTCTTCAGCGCGCGCGGTATTGAGAATATGCAAGGCGTCCCAATCAAGCAACCCCGTCCACTCTCCCAAAGCCCCGCGCAGCATTTTTCGACGCTGCGAAAACGCGCGGGCCACCACACGCTCGAAAGCTTCTTCGCTAACGGGTCGGCAACGATCGGCGGGTAGCGGCGTCATGCGCACAACCGCCGATATTACACGCGGTGGTGGATTAAACGCCTCGGGCGCGACATCGAACAATTTTCTAATGCAGTAACGCGATTGCAGCATAACCGTCAAGCGCCCGTAGTCATGGCATGAGGGCTTCGCCGCCATGCGATTGACGACCTCGCGTTGCAACATGAAATGTTGATCGACCACCCGATCGGCGTAAGCCCTTAAATGAAATAACAAAGGGCTGGAAATGTTGTAAGGCAAATTACCGACAATGCGCAAGCCTTCGCCCAGCAGTGAAAAATCAGTGCCCAATACGTCTTCCTGCACTATTGTCAATCGGTCGGCCGGATACTGGCGGCGCAAGCCCGCCGCCAGGTCGCGATCAAGCTCGATAACCGTCAGGTGATCAAGCGCGTGCGCAAGCGGTCGCGTCAACGCCGACAACCCCGGCCCGATCTCAATCACCGTCTGGCCGGGCTTGGGCGCTATCGCGCGCACGATCGCCTCGACTACGCCTTCATCGACTAGAAAATGCTGACCAAAACGCTTGCGGGCCTGCACCATACCAAGGCTAACGACGCGCCTGACTGGGCTGCGGATCTATTCGATTGTCGATATAGGCTTGACCGCGCAACTGGTTCAACCAGTCTTCAAAGGCGGGATCGGACCGGCGTTGAAAGATCGCGCGACGCGCCTGCATTCGCTTGTATTCGGTTTCCATATTCTTGGTGCGCCGCTCCAGCACCTGGATCAAATGCCAGCCAAACTGTGTTTTCACAGGCTGGCTAATTTGATTCGGCTGCAAGGCGTCCATGGCCTGCTCAAAAGGCGGAACGGTCTCGCTCGGCGACAGCCACCCCAGGTCGCCTCCCAGCGGCGCCGATGCGTCTTGCGAATAACGCTTGGCCAAGTCGGTGAAATTCTCGCCGCTTTCCAGTCGTTCGCGAATTTGCTTCAAACGCGTCTGCGCCTGTTCATCGGTCATCACTTTGGTCACTTTAATCAAAATGTGACGCGCATGCGTTTGCGTCACCATCATGGGCCCTTGCGATTGCGGTGCGGCCGCCGTGGCGCTCGATGGCGATGGCGGTGGCGTTGCCGCCGCAGCGGCGGCAGTTGATCTTTCCGCCGGCGCGCCGCGCGTAAGCACTTTCAAAATATGAAAGCCATTGCCGCTTTGAATAATGCCGCTAAGCTGACCCGCTCGCAGGTTTTTGGTGGCGTTAATAAACAAATCGGGCCAACCATTTACCGGGCGCACACCCAGTTGGCCGCCTTCCAAAGCCTCTGGCGCATCGGACGACGCTGCGGAGACACTGGCAAAATCAGCCCCGCCGCGAAGCTTGGCCAAAATCGCCTCGGCTTTGCCGCGCAGCTCCTGAACACGCGACGAGGAAGACCCATCAGGCACCTTCACCAATATCTGCGCCAAGCCCAACACCGCGGGTCCCGTCTGACGGGGAGCGGGGGCCGGAGCCGCCGCCTGAGGCGCCTCCGGCGCTCTCATCTGTGAACCAGGCTGACGCGACTCCGCTTTCAGAAACGCATCCACATCGGCGTCGGAGATAAGAATCTTGCTGTCCACAGCGCGCTGACGCAATTGACCAAACAGCACCTGCCGACGTAAATCCTTTAAATAAATTTCCCAAGACAACCCCGATTTCTTTATTTCCTGATGCAAGCGATCGACCGTGATTTTATTATTAGACGCAACCATTTGAACGGCCTGTTCGACCTGAGCATCGGAAACCTTGATGCCAAGACGCTCGGCTTCCTGGCGCTCGAGCTCTTCCATAATCATGCGCTGAAGCACTTGTTTTCGAAGTGTGGATTCATCGGGCGCGGCAATCTTCTGAGTTTTAAGCTGCACCTTGGTCTCGTCGACTGCCGAATTAAGCTGGCCCAACGTGATCACATTTTTATTGACGATGGCCGCAATACCATCAACGAACTGACCAGCCCCTTGCGCCTTGGCCGAACTAGCGGGCTTGGTTGAACGTGCACTTTTAGCTGAATGGGTCTTCTTGGCCGAATGTGTGGTCTTGGCTGAATGACCGGCCTTGGCCGAATGAGCGGCGTGAGCGGGAGTCTCCGCGCCCCAAACCAGGCCAAGAATTGCCACGCCCAGAATCGGAATCAGAGCCGACACAATCCAGCGTTTTAGTTGCAAACAACGCATTATTCATACCTCT
>JBDTGB010000180.1:0-3288 GCA_039937635.1 Burkholderiaceae bacterium
CTACATCGAACAACGACAACAATACAATCAGGGAGGCGGCGCCGGCTTCGACTTGGCCGCGATGAGCCCGCCCGCGCAGTTATTCACCTATCTGTTTCGGCCGCTTCCGTTTGAAGCCAGGAGCATCTTTGCCTTGGCGGCATCTCTGGATAACACCATCCTGCTCCTCCTGTTCATCGCTGGCGGTTGGAACATTTTGAAACGACACAAGCCAACCGGCGCTGGAAACCGCAGCTTCATGTGGCTGTACTCGCTACTGGCGTGGAGCCTATTAGCCGTGACCACGGCAAACCTAGGTATCTCGTTGCGCCAGAAGTGGATGTTCGCACCGATGATGATCTTTTTGCTAATCTCGTTGATCGGCAAGCCGCGTAGGAGGCTAACCCAGGCGCACACTTCATTCTCTTACACAATCTCCGCTTCAGGAAGACCGGGCCAAGACGTTTCTATAAATGTAAGCGTATGAATAAATTTATTATTCGTTTTGACGATATCACGCCGACCATGGCGTGGAGTAAATTTTCAAACATTGAAAAAACTCTGATCGATTTCGATATCAAACCGATAATGGGCGTTGTGCCATTAAATAAAGATGCACAACTGATTGCCGAGCCTCAGCGTGAAGATTTCTGGAGCGTGGTGAAAGGCTGGCGAGCGAAGGGATGGACAATCGCGCAGCATGGATACACGCATGAATACGTGACAACAGATCCGGGCATCTTGAAGATAAATCGGGGGTCCGAATTTTCCGGTTTGCCATACGAAGAACAATATAGAAAATTAAAGGCAGGCAAAGAGATCTTGGGCGCCAATGATGTTTGGCAACCCGTATTTATG
The DNA here is from genome assembly GCA_039937635.1 of Burkholderiaceae bacterium. Taxonomy (GTDB): domain Bacteria; phylum Pseudomonadota; class Gammaproteobacteria; order Burkholderiales; family Burkholderiaceae_B; genus JBDTGB01. The sequence continues at coordinate 838 of JBDTGB010000180.1, forward strand.
GCGCCCGCGCATTCATTCGACAGGTTCACCATTTCGGCGCTTACTGACCTTGGTTTCAAAAGCCTGACGGACGGATACGGGGTTTATCCCTACATGATCGAAAATATACGCGCGCTGCCGCAGTTATTTTCGGCGCCCATACATTTCGGATTCGGTGTGTATACGTTCTGCATGCACGTTAACGCAATGACGATGGAGCAAATTAATCACATTGACTCGTTTTTACGAAAAAATCACCGGCGTTTTATTTCTTTCGATGAAGCGCTTGCGATGAAAAGCTGTGCGGTGGTTTCGCGGACGGCCCGATATTTTTCCAAGGTGGGTTTGTGCACGGCTCGAGGTTTGCGCAAAAAGCTCTAGGGCCCATGAAATTTCTTCTTATCGCCAGTTTTCCCGACTCACTTGTGCTCTTTCGCGGCCCCTTGATAGACGCTCTCTTGGCGCACGGGCTACAGGTGCACGTGGCGGCCCCCGATTTGGCCACAGGTAGCGCTGTGCGGCAGTTTCTGGAAAACAAAGGTGTGCACACACACGACATTCCCTTGCAGCGCACTGGTATAAATCCGCTGGCTGATGCCCGCACCCTTTTTCATCTATGGAAACTGATGCGCGTTGTGCGGCCGAATTTCGTACTGGGCTACACGATCAAGCCGGTTATATACGGTTTGCTGGCAGCGCGACTGGCGCACGTACCCAAACGCTTTGCCCTGATAACTGGTCTGGGGTATTCATTTCAGGGCGACGGTCGGCGAAGCGTATTGCGCAAGCTGGTGCAACGCCTGTACAGCTTTGCTCTTCGAGGGGTTAACACGACATTTTTTCAGAACCCTGACGACGAGGCATTATTTCGCCGCCTGAAGATTCTGCAACCTTTAGACGCGTCGCTCGTAGTACACGGTTCCGGCGTCAACATCGATTACTACGCGGTTGCGCCACTACCGGCAGCGCCACGCTTTCTGTTAATTGCACGCTTGCTGGGCGACAAAGGAATACGCGAGTACGCGCAAGCAGCGCAGCGAATTCGATCTCTCTACCCAGAAGTTGTATTCGGCCTGGTGGGATGGGTTGACGAAAACCCAAACTCTGTCAAACAACGAGAGCTGGATGCCTGGGTGGCCGAGGGCACGCTGGAATTCGCAGGACGCTTGAGCGATGTGCGCCCCGCTATCGCTGCCTGCAGCGTCTACGTTCTGCCGAGCTATCGCGAAGGCATGCCGCGAACGGTGCTGGAGGCCATGGCCATGGGCCGCCCCATCATCACCACTGACGCGCCCGGATGCCGGGAAACGATACGAAATGGGGAAAACGGCTGTCTGGTCCCGGTCAGGTCGGTCGATGCGCTCGTAGCCGCTATGCTGCGCTTCATCAATGAGCCCGCATTGGCGCAAAGCATGGGAAAACGGTCACGCCAAATTGCCGAAAGCATATATGACGTACGCAAAATCAACGCCGTAATGTTAAACGAAATGGGCATCTATTGATGCACAGAAATGATCAAGCGCTTATTCGACTTTATAGCGGCAATCACTGCACTGATACCGCTTAGCCTGGTTATGGCGCTTGTGGCATGGACAATCCGTCGCAAACTTGGGTCACCCGTGTTATTTCGCCAGATTCGCCCGGGACGGAATGGAGAACCATTCCAAATAGTCAAGTTCCGCACCATGCTCGACATCCGTGACAAGCAGGGCCGGCTTTTATCCGATGCCGAACGGCTAACTTCATTCGGCCGTTTTTTGCGCGCCAGCAGCCTGGACGAATTGCCCGAGCTTTGGAACGTGCTGAATGGCGACATGAGCCTGGTTGGGCCGCGACCACTGCTTATGGAGTATCTGCCGTTATACGACCAGGAACAGCGTCGCCGCCATTATGTATGCCCGGGCATTACCGGCTGGGCTCAGATTAATGGCCGCAACGCAATTAGTTGGCAGGACAAATTCAAACTCGACGTCTGGTATGTCGACCATCGGACATTCTGGCTAGACCTGAAAATAATTGCACTGACAATCAAAAAGGTCTTGATGCGCGATGACATTAGCGCCGCCGGCGAAGTCACTATGCCACGCTTCACTGGCTCGCGCGACACGCAGCAACACTAATCCCACATTCATAGAAAAAAACCATGCTTCCCGTACTTTACGCTGTGTACGGCGCCAGTGGCTGCGGGCGCGGCATCATGCCGCTGGCCCAGTCGCAACTACAGCGTCAAGGCATCGACGCCACGCAATTAGTGTTCATTGACGACAATCCCGCGGGGCCCGAGGTAAATGGCCGGCCAGTGCTTGGCTACGCCGAATTCCTAAGCCGCAAGGCAAGCGCCCGCTATGCCGTGCTAGCCATCGCCAACAGCGCCACACGCGAAAAATTAGCCGAGCGCTGCGCGGCGGATGGTGTGCGACCGTGGACCGTATCGGCCGCAAATGTCGTCACCATGTACGACGTCGTGATCGG
>JBDTGB010000181.1:0-3879 GCA_039937635.1 Burkholderiaceae bacterium
AACCACTGGAATGCAACACCCCGGTACAATTGTGACTATTATTACTCAGGAGCCGTTCTTGCCTACCTTATCTAAAATGACCTGCGTCGAAGATTTTCGCCAATTGGCCGAAAAACGCGTACCCAGAATGTTCTATGACTATGCCGACTCGGGTTCATGGACGGAAGGCACGTATCGATCCAACGAGCGCGATTTCCAAAAACTGAAACTGCGGCAACGGGTGGCGGTCAATATGGAAAACCGCAGCATACGCCGCACGATGTTGGGCGTCGACGTGGCCATGCCTGTGGCAATTTCCCCCACAGGGCTGACCGGAATGCAACATGCGGATGGCGAGATATTGGGTGCGCGCGCCGCCGAGAAATTCGGGATCCCTTTCACTCTTTCAACCATGAGCATCTGCTCGATTGAAGACATTGCCGCCCACACGCACAAACCGTTCTGGTTCCAGCTTTATGTCATGCGCGACAAAGACTTTATTGAACGCTTGATCGATCGGGCCAAGGCCGCCAATGTTTCGGCGCTGGTGCTGACGCTGGATTTGCAAGTATTGGGACAACGGCATAAAGATATTAAAAATGGCTTGTCGGCGCCACCCAGGCCCACCTTGGTCAACATGATCAATCTGCTTACCAAACCGCGCTGGTGCGCGGGCATGCTCGGCACCAAACGCCGCAGCTTCGGCAATATCGTCGGCCATGCCAAGGGCGTGGGCGACTTGTCGTCGTTGTCTTCATGGACCGCTGAACAGTTTGACCCGACCCTAAGTTGGAAGGATATCGAATGGATAAAAAACCGTTGGGGCGGAAAGCTGATACTTAAGGGAATCCTTGACGCCGAAGACGCGCGCTACGCTGTTGACAGCGGCGCCGACGCGCTTATCGTATCCAACCACGGCGGGCGTCAGCTCGATGGCGCGCCCTCTTCCATCTCGGCCCTGCCCAGCATAGCGCAGGCAGTAGGCAAAGACATTGAAGTCCTGATGGATGGCGGCGTGCGTTCAGGTCAGGATGTACTCAAAGCTATCGCGCTGGGCGCCAACGGGGTCTTTATCGGACGAGCCTTTTTATATTCGCTGGGCGCATTCGGCGAAGCCGGCGTGACCCGCTGCCTGGAACTTATCGCGAACGAACTGGATATCACCATGGCATTTTGCGGGCGCACCGACATTAACAAGGTGGACCGTTCCATCTTGTTAAATGCCAATCTGTTCGACGACCCCAGCCGAATCTAGGTCCCAGCCTGCCGCGCCGTTATTGCTGCTTTTGCCACGCTGATCCCGTGGGGAATTCGAACTGCGCCAGCGATTGATCATGCATCTGGATGCTATAGCCGGGTTTGCGCGGCGGCATATAGTGTCCGTTGCGCATTACGACTGGCTCCAGAAAATGTTCGTGCAAATGATCAACATATTCAAGTATTCGATTTTCCAGCGACGCTGAAATGCCAATGTAGTCAAACAGCGAAATATTTTGCGTGTATTCACATAAGCCCACACCGCCCGCGTGGGGACATACGGGAACGCCAAATTTAGCCGCCATCAGCAACACAATCAGAACCTCGTTCAAGCCGCCCAAACGAGCCGAATCTATTTGACAGAAGTCGATTGCGCCCGCTTGCAGCAACTGCTTGAACATGACTCGGTTATGACAGTGTTCACCTGTGGCCACTTTGATGGGTGCAATGCGCCGACGAATGGCGGCATGACCCAGAATGTCATCCGGACTGGTTGGTTCTTCGATCCACCATGGATCAAACGCCGCCAGGCGGCGCATATTGACAATCGCCTCGTCAACATCCCACACCTGGTTCGCATCCATCATCAGCTTTCGATCCCAGCCAATTTCGTCGCGCAGGATGGCAGCGCGGTGCATGTCGTCTTCGATGTTGCCGCCGACCTTTTGCTTGAAGTGCGTCCAGCCTTGTGCGACACCCTCGCGCGCCAGCCGGCGTATTTTTTCCTCGGAATACCCCAGCCACCCGGCCGACGTCGTATATGCGGGAAAGCCCTGCTCCAGCATTTCGCGTTCACGGTCGGGTTTGGTGGGCGCGTTGCGGCGCAAAATGGCCAGCGCCTCGTCGGGCGTGAGCACATCCGTGACGAAACGGAAATCCAGACAACGGACCAGTTCTTCAGGAGTTAAATCGACCAATAACTTCCACACCGGCTTGCCCACCGATTTGGCCCATAGGTCCCACACCGCGTTGACGATCGCCGCCGTCGCCAGATGCATTACCCCCTTGTCCGGACCCAGCCAGCGCAACTGACTGTCCGCGGTCGTGATGTGACGCCAGAACGCCCCCATGTTGGCGACAATGTCCTCGAGAGTGCGGCCGACAACCAGCGGAGCAAGCGATTTCACGCCCGCCACGCAGACCTCGTTGCCGCGCCCAATCGTGAACGTCAGTCCGTGACCCTGCAGATGATTCGGCGCGTCGGTTTCCAGAACAACGTAGGTCGCCGAGTAATCAGGCGCCGTGTTCATGGCGTCTGAACCGTCCAACTGACGCGAGGTGGGAAACCGGATATCGCGGACAGTTAAATTCGTAATAGTGGTGGTCATTAATGTCTCGAAAAAGGCTTACGCGTGCAGGCTGGCATTCCAGGCAACTACTTTCTGTTGTTGTTCACCCAAGCCATCAATACCAAGGCGCATGATGTCTCCGGCTTTAAGATAGACAGGCGGCTTCTGTCCCAGGCCGACTCCCGGCGGCGTGCCGGTGGAGATCAGGTCGCCCGGGTTAAGGGTCGTGAACTGGCTGATATAGTGCACCAGAAACGCCACGTTGAAGATCATGGTTTTGGTGTTACCATTTTGAAAACGCTTGCCATTGACTTCCAGCCATAGCGCCAGGTTTTGCGGATCGGCGACTTCATCGGGAGTCGCCAGCCACGGCCCGATGGGCGCAAACGTATCGCAGCCTTTACCCTTGTCCCAGGCGCCGCCGCGTTCCAATTGATATTCGCGTTCGGACACGTCGTTGGAAATGCAATAACCCGCCACATGCTTCAAGGCGTTGTCCAGACTGACATAACGCGCCTGTGTTCCGATCACCACGCCCAGTTCAACTTCCCAATCGGTTTTGATCGAGCCCCTGGGCATAACGACATCATCGTTTGGGCCGGTGGGTTGCGCCCACTTCGCAAACAAAATGGGTTCCTTCGGAATCTCGGAGCCGGTTTCGGCCGCATGATCGCTATAGTTCAGACCAATACATATCAACTTGCCCAGACCGCTATAGGGCACGCCGATCCGGCCCGGGCTGGCCACCCGGGGCAAAGAGGACACATCAATAGCCTGCAGACGCGCAAGCGCCTGCGGACTTAAATCATCTGCGGTGATATCCGCAATTTTTCCGGATAAGTCCCGCACACCGCCTTCAGAATCAAGACAAGCGGGTTTTTCGTGCCCAACAGGACCGTAACGTAATAATTTCACTATTCATTCTCCTTAAACGGCTGCCTAGTTTGACCAGCCACCATCAATAATCTGTGCTGTTCCCGTCGTAAATGACGATTCGTCCGATGCCAGATACACCGCCAGCGCCGCGATTTCTTGCGGCTTGCCGACGCGGCCCACCGGTTGACGGGAAACAAATGCCGCGCGTATTTCTTGCTCTGATTTCCCATACTTGACGGCTTGCGCCGCGATACGGCCTTTAAGCGAAGGCGATTCGACCGTGCCCGGACAAATCGCATTGCAGCGAATGCCCTGGGCCACGAAATCGGCGGCGACCGACTTGGTCAAGCCGATGACCGCCGCCTTGGTCGTGCCGTATACAAAACGGTTGGGCACTCCTTTAATGCTGGACGCCGCCGACGACATATTAATAATCGAACCGTTCTTTTTTTCAAGCATGCCAGGCAAAAATGCCCGG
>JBDTGB010000182.1:0-6823 GCA_039937635.1 Burkholderiaceae bacterium
CTGTTGGCCTCCACCGGAGCCGATGGATTGATAATTGACCTGATTACCGGTGGTCTCGTGGTATTTGGCCGCCCATTTCGCGTAGACAGGATAGGGAAACGAGGCGCCGGCGCCAGTGATATCAGCCGCTTGAGCCATGAATGCGAACGCTCCCAGGGCAATGCCAGCGGAAAGGTTAAGTAAAGCGCGTTTATACATCAGGGATCCTCTTGAATGTGTCAGCGATTAGCGGCGTGTGTGGCCCGCACAACGGCATACTAGACGCCCAACATGACAAACGTATGACAGCCTTGAATGACAATCAGGTCCCGAGCCGTTGCATCAAATAGGTGTGCAGGTTGAACGCTGGGCCGCGACTATTCACTTTGCTGTAGGCTCCATCGGATTGAACCCGCCAGGCCAACTGATTATCACGCCAGGCATACGTAAGCGCTTCGCTGATGACGCGTTTTTTCAAGGCCTTGTCCAGCACCGGGAAGCAAACCTCGACACGCCGAAAAAAGTTTCTATCCATCCAATCGGCCGAGGAAAGATAGACATTTTCGGCGCCGTCATTGTAGAAATAAAACACCCTGGCGTGTTCCAAAAAGCGCCCAATGATCGAACGCACGTGTATCGTTTCAGACAAACCCTGAACCCCGGCGCGCAAAGCGCAAGCACCGCGCACAATCAGATCGATTTTTACGCCCGCCTGGCTTGCTTTGTAAAGTTCTTCGATGACAATCGGCTCAAGCAAGGAATTCATTTTTGCCATAATTCGGGCTTTTTTCCCGGCCTTGGCGTTAATCGCCTCGGCCCGGATCATGGCTATTATGGCCTCATGCAAAGTAAAGGGTGATTGCAACAGCAGCTTGAGCGGTCGGCGCGCACCCAATCCCGTGAGCAAAGAAAATACCTTATCCATATCCTCGCACATTTTCTGGTTCGCCGTCAGCAAGCCAAAATCGGTATACAGCTTGGCCGTGCGTGGATGATAGTTGCCCGTGCCTAAATGCCCATACCGCCTTATCTGGCCCTTTTCACGCCGCAAAACCAGCGCCATTTTTGCATGCGTCTTGTGCGCCACCACGCCATAACTGACGTGGGCGCCCACCGCTTCGAGCTTGGCCGCCCAATTGATATTGGTCTGTTCATCGAAACGCGCCATCAGTTCAACCACCACCGTGACTTCTTTTCCGGCCTTGGCGGCCACCAATAACAAACGCATCAGTTCCGAATCTTCGCCTGTGCGATAAATTGTTTGCTTTATAGCCACCACCGCGGGGTCGAACGCCGCCGCCGTCAAGAAATTGATAACTGGCTGAAAGGACTGGTAGGGGTGATGCAGCAAACGATCTTGTTGTGCGATGGCCGCAAACAACTCGTCAGGCTTGTCGGACACCGCATCGAAAGGCGCCGGGATAACCGGTCGATAGGCCGGAAATGACAAATCGGGGCGGTCGACCCTGTTACAGAGCTGATTCAACCGCGTTATATTGACCGGACCGCTGACCCAATAGGTATCGTGTTCGTCAAGGGCGAACTCGTGCTGCAGGAAAGCCACCAGATTTGCCGGCATGGACTCGGCGATTTCAAGCCGGACCGCGGCGCCAAAGTTCCGCTGCGACAATTCCCCCTGAAGCGCCTGGCGCAAATTGGTGATTTCTTCCTCGTCGACGAACAAATCGCTATTTCGGGTAACGCGCCATTGATAGCAGCCTTTGACATCCAGCCCCGGAAACAAGTCACCGACAAACGCGCCAATCACCGCCGTAAGCAGAACGTATCCGTCGGGTATGCCGCAAATATCGGAAGGCGTCTTAATCACGCGCGGCAACGCCCGCGGAGCCTGGACAATCGCGATGGCGGCTTGCCGGCCAAACGCATCCTGGCCGGACAGGGACACGATAAAATTCAGGCTTTTGTTGTAAACACGCGGAAAAGGCCGAGCGGGATCAAGCCCGATCGGCGTGAGCATGGGCATGACATCGCGATTAAAAACGTCGTAGGCCCACTGGCGTATTTCGTCGGTCCACGCGCCCGTATCGAACAAACCGATGCCCTCGGCCATCAAGTCGGGAAGAACCTGATCCATCAGCAGACTGTTTTGACGCTTTACAAGGCAATGCGCCGCCGCCTGCACTTGCAAAAACGCCTCGCCCGGCGTAAGGCCGTCCACCCCCTCCAAGGTTGAGTTCTGGCGCTGCTGCTCTTTCAAGCTCGAAATCCGAATTTCGAAAAACTCGTCCAGATTCGACCCCACAATACACAGATAGCGCAGGCGTTCAAGCAAGGGCACGCTTGGGTTGTCGGCCAAGGCCAGGACGCGCTCGTTGAACTTGATCAGAGACAATTCCCGATTTAGCAATAATGATCGGTTCAGCAATACAGGTTCGGGCAACGCGGTGAGCATAGGACTATCCATCACAATATATTACGCAATCTGGCGCCGCATTTGCACTACACGTCTTGAACTCTACCTAAAATCGCCGCTTTTCGCACACATTTCGCCATTTACGCCAAACAGAACAGATTCGGTCCTTATAATCCACTGTGTGTGCATCATGAACAGCGTGGAATGGACCAACTACTCGCAGCGGTCGATCTCGGCTCAAACAGCTTCAGGCTTTCTATTGGCCGGGTCGTACAACAAAACGGCACCGCTCAAATCTACGCCATCGATCGGCTCAAAGAATCGGTCAGGCTCGCCGCCGGGCTGGGCGCCGACAAAATCCTCGACGAAGCCTCCATCGAACGCGCCATCACGGTATTGAAACGATTCGGCGAGCGGCTCGACGGCTTTCATCCCAACCGCGTTCGAGCTGTGGCCACGAACACATTTCGAGTGGCGCGCAATGTCGCGCACATCTTGCCACGCGCCGAAGCGGCACTGGGCTTCCCAATCGAAGTGATTGCGGGTCAGGAAGAAGCCCGCCTGATCTTTTCGGGCGTGGCCAACGAATTGCCACCATCGACCGATCAACGATTAGTCATTGATATTGGCGGAGGATCGACCGAGGTAATCATCGGCAAGGGGTACGAACCCATGCACATGGCCTCGCTTTATATGGGTTGCGTCAATTACACCCAGCAATTTTTCCCCGACGGTCGCATTACCGAGGCGCGAATGCGAGAGGCACAGATCGCGGCTCGACGCGAACTTGAAGGGATATCAAAACGGTTCCGCAAAGCAGGCTGGCACAGCGCCTACGGCTCTTCGGGAACAGCAAAGGGCTTGCTCGCCGTTCTGACTGAAGGCGGCATGAGCAAAAAGGGGCTCACGCAAAAAGGCCTTGAAGAACTGAAAGCAAAACTTGTTAAAGACGGTCAGGTGATTACCGATGCGTTGCCAGGGCTGAAATCCGACCGTGCTCCCGTGCTTGCAGGCGGGTTGGCCATCATGCTGGCGGCGTTCCAGGAACTAAAAATCAAAACCATGATGCCCGGGGATGGCGCGCTTCGAGTGGGTGTCTTATACGACTTGCTGGGCCGCGATTCGGCGCACGACAAGCGTAACGAAACAGTAAGACAGTTTATGAAGCGCTATCAGGTCGACCTTCGCCAATCGGCGCGCGTCAAGCGAATCGCGCTTGATTTTTTTAAACAGATTTCCATCCCCGACGACCAGCGCGCGGATCTTGAACGCACGCTGGGCTGGGCCGCCGACCTGCACGAAATCGGCTTGTCCATCGCGCACGCCGACTATCACAAGCATGGGGCCTACATATTGGAACATGCCGACATGCCGGGGTTTTCGAACGACGACCAGGCCCTGCTCGCTCTGATTGTGCTGGGACATCAGGGCAAAATAGACAAGGTGAAAGTACGTGAACCGACGCGCGCCACGTGGCTTACCCTGTTATGCCTGCGTCTGGCGGTTTCGTTATCACGCCGCCGTGAAGACCTGACTTTGCTGCCCATCGAGGTTGAAGTAGTGGAAAAAGCCATTCGACTGATAGCCGACAAGTCATGGCTTGCGACCCACTCATTGTCCGAGTACAGTTTGCGCGGCGAAATCACAGAATGGAGTAAAGCGGGCTTTTCCTGCCGGATGATCGAACGTTAGTCGGATCGCGCGCCCGCAGTCAGTCAGCCCGCGGTCAAATCCACGGCACGCAACTGCTCGACCCCCTGCTCGGCCAACGCGGCATCCTCGGCTTCGACCATCAAACGCAGTTTGGGCTCGGTGCCCGAGGCGCGAATCAGCACCCGGCCACGACCATTCAAGCGTTGTTCAACGGACGTCTTGGCGGCCATCAGTCCCGCGTGATGCTCCCACCGCACGCCCGGTTCAAGCGGAACATTGACCATTATTTGCGGATACATTTTAAGGTCGGCGACCTGCTGCGCCAGCGTTTCACCGCTGCGGCTCATTCCTGTCAGGACTTGCAAAGCGGCAATAATCCCGTCGCCTGTTGTATGGCAGTCAAGACAGATCAAATGCCCCGAGCTTTCACCCCCGTACAGCCAGCCGCGGGATTGCATTCGCTCCAGCACATAGCGATCGCCCACATTGCTGCGGTCAAAACCGACTCCCAAAGCCAGCATCTTCTTTTCAAAGCCGAAGTTGGTCATAAGCGTACCCACCACGCCGTCAACGCGATGCCGCGTCATGCGATCGCGCACGATGGCGTAGAGCAGTTCGTCGCCGTTATAAAGACGCCCTGAAGCATCGATCATCTGCAAACGATCGGCATCGCCGTCCAGGGCAATGCCCACAGTCGCGCCCCGGGCCCGAACTTCCGCGATCAACGCATCGGGATGCAGCGCTCCGACATCTTTGTTGATGTTGAACCCATCGGGCTGGCACCCAATCGAGTACACCTCGGCGCCAAGCTCGCGAAAGACATGCGGCGCCACATAGTAAGCCGCGCCATGGGCGGCATCAACCACAATTTTCATTCCCGACAAATCGAGTTCATTGGGAAACGTGCTTTTGCAAAATTCGATATACCGGCCAGAGGCATCGTCGATGCGGCGAGCGCGACCCAGGGCCTCGGAGCCGACGCAACCCAAAGGCTGATCAATTGCGGCCTCGATTTCAGACTCGAGTTCGTCGGGTAATTTCATGCCCTGCGCCGAAAAAAACTTAATGCCATTGTCCTGATATGGGTTGTGCGACGCGCTAATAACAATGCCGGCAACCAAACGCAAGGCGCGCGTCAAATAAGCAACCGCCGGAGTCGGTATTGGTCCAGCCAGCAAAACATCAACACCCGCCGCCGACAAGCCGGCTTCCAGAGCCGATTCCAGCATATAGCCCGATATGCGCGTGTCCTTGCCGATGATCACCCTGGGGCGCCCGCGACCGGGATTCTTGCGCGCCAGCACTGTTCCCGCCGCATAACCCAAACGCAACGCAAACCCCGCATTAATTGTCGCGCCACCCACTTCGCCGCGCACCCCATCCGTACCGAAATATTTCCGCCGAGCCATCAAGACACTCCAAGTTCCACCGCACGCCAAACTTTCAGCGCATCGACTGTCGCCGCGACATCGTGCACGCGCAAAATGCGAGCCCCGCGCGCCACCCCCGCCAACGCGGCGGCAATACTACCGGCCACGCGCTCTGACGCGGCGCGGCCGGTTACATGACCTATCATCGACTTGCGCGACAGTCCCAACAACAAGGGATATTGCTCAATCTGCAATTGATCCAAATGACGCAACAATGAATAATTCTGCTCGGTGGTTTTGCCAAAGCCAAAACCGGGATCCAGAACAAGCCTTTGCGGGCCGATGCCACTTTGCACCATGATATTCACCCTGGTCTCCAGGAAATGCCGAATGTCGCTCACCAAATCTTTATATTGCGGAGCCAGTTGCATGGTGCGTGGCTCGCCGCGCATGTGCATGACGCACAAGCCGCAACGAGAATCCGTTACCGCTTCAATCGCCCCCGGCTGGCGAAAACCATAAATATCATTAACCATGTCAACGCCGGCATCCAGCGCACGGCGCATCACCTCGGGTTTGAAGGTATCGACAGACAGGGGAACGCCCGCTTCACGCAATGCGTCAATAACCGGCAAAACGCGATGAAGTTCATCAGCAGCCGACACAGGCTGCGCGCCCGGACGCGTCGACTCGCCGCCGATATCAAGAATATCGGCCCCTTGGGCAACTAACGTTTTCGCGTAGGCAATGGCCGAATCCGTTTCAAAATGCTGTGAACCATCTGAAAAGGAATCGGGAGTCACATTGATGATTCCCATTATCAATGGGCGCTCGAACGCCAGTTCGAAACGCCCACAAAGCAAGGTTGCGCTCATTGCCGTAATGGGAAATCCTAAACGGGCGTGGCCGCCGCGCTGCCATCGGCCGGCGCCAGGCCGGGCGGAGGCGTGTGGTCGGACGGCTCGGAAGACGGTTGCACTACTTTGGGCGGACGCGGAGCGCGGCCCTGCATAATGTCCTGAATCTGATCGGCATCAATCGTTTCCCATTCCATGAGCGCCGACGCCATAGCTTCCATCTTGTCGCGGTTATTCTCAATAATGCCGCGCGCAACAATATATTGAGTATCGATGATGGACCGGATTTCCTGATCGACCTTCTGCATCGTCGCCTCGGAAACATGGGTCGTTTTTGTAACGCTGCGACCCAGGAAAACTTCACCCTCGTTTTCGGCGTAAACCACAGGCCCGAGGGAATCGGTCATGCCATAACGAGTCACGATATCGCGCGCGATCGCGGTGGCGCGCTCGAAATCGTTCGAAGCGCCCGTCGTCATTTGGTGCATGAACACTTCTTCAGCGATACGGCCACCGAACAGGACCGCAATGGTGTTCAGCAAACGCTCTTTATCCATGCTGTAGCGGTCGCCTTCGGGCAATTGCATGGT
>JBDTGB010000183.1:0-7326 GCA_039937635.1 Burkholderiaceae bacterium
CGCCAGCACGTCAAGGCTTTCTTCCGACCACCATGTGGTCATTATCGGCATAGGCCTGAATCTGAACGATGCGCGCGCATTAAGTCAGTCGCTTAACCGCCGGATTGCTGACTGGGCCGAAATTACAGCAGAAGACGATTGGGCGGCGGCCGTGTCAACGCCCGTTATGGCGGGCGCCATCGCCCAAGCATGGTACGAAGGTTTAAACGACGCGATAAGACAAGGTTTTGGCGGCTTCCCCGAGCGCTATGCCAACGTCGACGCGCTGGCGGGTCAGTACATCAATGTGCTCGACAACGGTAGAATCGTCAACGCCGGCATCGCCTGCGGCGTGAATTCGCTGGGTCAACTGATGGTGCGCACGCCTGACGGCCAGATCCCCGTCTCGGTGGGTGAGGTCTCGGTACGGCCCCAAACCTGATCCCTCAAACATGATCGTTTTAATCGATGCGGGCAACACCCGAGCCAAATTCGGTTCAGTAATGCCCGACGGGCAACGTGAACCTATTCCCTTGGCGCTGCGCCATACCGACCTGGACACGCTAGCCGACTGGCTGCGACAGCTCCCTCAAGCACCCACGGCGGCACTGGGCGTCAACGTCGCCGGCACGGCCGCCGCCGCCGCGATCACTGCGCGGTTGGCCGTTCACGGGTGCTCAATACGCTGGATAAGCAGCCAAAACGAAGCCGCGGGAATCCGCAACGCCTACGACAGAGCAAGCCAACTGGGCGCCGATCGCTGGGTGTCCCTGATCGGGCTGGCCTGGCATGCCCGTAGCCAAACGCGGCCAGATGCGCACAACAAGAACACGCGGCATGTCGCGGCCAAAGATCAGCCACCGCTGATGCTGGCCAGCTTCGGCACCGCAACCACCATCGATACGCTTGCTATCGACACCGTCGCCGAGTCGCCATCGGCGGCCAGGCCGCACTCCAGCAATTGGCTATTTTTGGGAGGAGTCATTTTCCCAGGCGCAACACTAATGCGCTCGTCACTCGCCGGAGGAACCGCCAATCTGCCCGAAGCCAGCGGCGTTGCCGCCGCCTACCCCACCAATACCCATCAGGCCATTGTCACTGGCATCGCCGCAGCCCAGGCGGGGGCGGTCCTGCGGCAATGGCTGACGGGGCTTGAGCATTCCGGCCAAGCGCCCCGTGTTTACAGCTCCGGCGGGGCATGGCCCATCGTTAAAGATGAAACGCAGCGTCTGCTGACAGCCACGCAGCAACGCATGGGCTTGCGCGAAACGCCCATAGAATGGCTGCCGTCGCCCGTGCTTGACGGCCTGGCGGTGCTGGCCCTTGGGCAAGGCTCTTTGCGAGCCGGCTAATTCGCTTTACACTGAACGAAATCAACCTCTAACCGTAAGCGGCAATGCGATTCCTATTTTTACTTGTTCTGGCCGCCAACCTGATCCTGCTGACTTATGGGCAGGGCTTTTTCGGCCCTCCGCCAAGTGAACAGGGACGCGAGCCACGGCAACTTCTACAGGAAAGCAACCCGCAAAATGTCACATTCGGACCCGCACTCGAAACAAAACAAGTTACCCGCTAGCACGAAATCCAGCCGCAACGCATGAAACCAATCCGCAAAGCCGTTTTCCCTGTCGCCGGCATGGGCACGCGATTTCTACCCGCCACCAAGGCAATGCCAAAAGAAATGCTGCCCATTGTCGACAAACCACTAATCCAATACGCTGTGGAAGAAGCCATCGCAGCGGGAATCACAGATTTGATTTTCATTACCGGGCGCAATAAACGCGCTATCGAAGACCATTTCGACAGCGCGCCCGAACTCGAGGCGGAACTTGAATCCAAGCACAAAAGCAAGTTGCTCGATGTCGTGCGAAACGTAATCCCCTCTTATGTAAATTGCATCTATACGCGGCAGTCCGCGCCACTTGGGTTGGGACATGCGGTTTTATGCGCCCAGCCCATCGTCGGCAACGAACCATTCGTGGTGCTATTAGCCGACGATTTAATCGACGCCGATGTATCCGCCACGCAACAATTGATCGAGGCCGCGCGCGCGCACAACGGCAGTGTGCTGGCCATTCAAAACGTCCCGCACGACCAAACCAGCCGATACGGCATTATCGCGGGCCCCGCGATAGACGCGCAAACCACGCGGGTGGAACGCATTGTTGAAAAGCCAGCCCCTGCCGACGCTCCCTCGACCCTGGCCGTGGTGGGCCGCTACGTGCTGGAGCCCGAAATCTTCGACCATCTGCGAAAAACCCAGAGCGGAGTAGGGGGCGAAATCCAGCTTACCGATGGCATCGCCAGTCTATTAAAAACGCGCTCCGTCTACGGCTTCCAATACAAGGGTCTGCGCTACGATTGCGGCAGCAAAGCGGGTTTCTTTCAAGCCACAATGGAGCTGGGACGCAAGTACCACGGCTTGTAGACAATGGCAGCACCCGGATGTAAACGTTTGAAACGGATTTAATTTCTGTACACACTAAAGCATCCTTATGCAAGACCACCTTCCCGCTTCGCCTACGAATCAAGCGATCTGCTTGGCTCCACTCCCCAATATCGATCCTCCCACATTCGACGTCCCACGCGGCGCGTGCGACACACATGCACATGTTATCGGTGACGGCACACACTTTCCGTACACAGAGGACCGCAGCTACACTCCCCCACCAGCGCCAGAAGAAAAATACATGGCAATGCTCGCCGCCTGTGGCATGGAGCGGGGCGTGCTGGTGCAAGTTAGTGTGCATGGGACAGATAACCGGTACATGCTCCAAGCGCTACATCGACATCCATCGAAGCTGCGAGGGGTGGCTGTGGCAGCCACCAGCATTACCGACCACGAACTCGAAGACTGGCACACAGCCGGCATACGCGGCCTGCGCCTGAACGTGCTGTTTGGAGGCGGCGTTGGTTTCGACTCGGTGGAAACCTTGGCTTCGCGCATCGCGGGACTTGGTTGGCACCTGCAATTCTTGATGGACGTGCGCAACTTGCCCGCGCTCATGCCGCGACTATGCAAACTACCCGTCCCCTGCGTATTCGATCACATGGGCCACATGCCCGTCGCCGAAGGCGTCGGCCACGCGGGCTTTCAGGCCTTGCTACACGGCGTCAGAGATTACGGCTGGTGGAGCAAGCTTTCGGGCGCGTATCGGATAAGCGATCAGTTCGATGATTACAACGACGTTACTCCGTGGGCCCAAACGCTGATTGAAGCCGCGCCAGACCGCATGATCTGGGGCAGTGATTGGCCGCACGTCGCCATACCGCGCATGCCCAACACAGGCCGCATGCTTAACCTGCTGGCGAAGTGGGCCCCCGATCCCGTGCAGCGTTACCGGATTCTGGTAACAAACCCACAAACTCTCTATGATTTCCCCCCGGTTGACTGAGCCTTGCAGCTATTAAAAATTTAACTAATTTCGGAGATACTCCATGAATTGGTACAGCGAGTTAGACCAAAACGGAAAGCACACTTTTATTGCCACCTTTCTAGCTTGGACCATCGATGCGCTTGACTATATGGTTTTTACCTTTGTCATTTCGACATTGATTCACCTGTGGGGAATCGACCGCGGCCAAGCCGGTATGCTAGGCACAGTCACGCTATTATTCTCAGCGATCGGCGGATGGGGAGCTGGCATCCTGGCCGATAAATACGGCCGTGTTCGCATACTTGAAATCACAATCTTGTGGTTTTCAATTTGCACGATCGGCGTCGGTTTCTCACAAAACTTTGAACAGATCTTCGTACTGCGCGCATTGCAGGGGCTGGGTTTCGGAGGGGAATGGGCGGTCGGTTCAGTTTTAATGGGCGAAATCATCAAGGCCCAGAATCGCGCCAAAGCAGTCGGCACCGTGCAAAGCGGCTGGGCGGTCGGTTGGGGCATCGCGGCGCTGCTATATGCCTTGGCATTTTCTGTACTGCCAGAAGATTGGGCCTGGCGCAGCCTATTCTGGTTTAGCGCATTGCCCGCGTTCTTGGTGTTATATATACGCGCACATTTGTCCGACTCTGAAGTGTTTAAGAAAGCGCACGAGATCCAGAAGAAAACCACCAAAACAGTCTCGCTTTGGTTTATCTTTTCGCCCAGGCTGCTACGCACCACGCTACTCTCGGCCCTGCTTTGCACTGGAATACAAGGCGGGTATTACGCTATCACTACATGGTTGCCCACATACCTGAAAACCGAGCGCCATCTATCGGTGCTAAACACGGGCGGTTTCTTAATGGTGATTATCGTCGGCTCATTTTGCGGCTATATAGTAGGCGCCCACTTGGCCGATAAGGTGGGGCGCCGCATGAACCTGATTATCTTCTCGGTCCTCTCGTGCGTTGCAGTGTACTTTTACACTCAAGTACCGTTAACTGACACGCAGATGCTAATCATGGGCTTCCCCTTAGGCTTTGTCGTATCGGGTATTTTCGGTGGTCTGGGCGCCTACCTGACAGAGCTATTTCCGTCGGAAATCCGCGCCAACGGGCAAGGTTTCGCCTACAACTTCGGCCGTGGCATCGGTGCTCTGTTCCCCACCTTGGTCGGCTACTTGAGTCAAAATCTGGGTCTGGCGATGGCCATCGGGATCTTCGCCGGCGGGGCCTACGCAGTAGTTTTGATCTCAACCTTGCTACTACCCGAAACGCAGGGACGTGCGCTAATTAGTTTGAATAACTAAGCCCGGCGCAGATCGCTGATTAGCGTGAGATACGGCGCCGCCAACAGTCTTCGCGGCGCCTATGTAATACCCAAATGCGCATGCAGCTCGGACTGCCGCGCCTGAAACGCCTCGCGCGTGTTCGAAAAAACCACCCTGCCGGTGCTAAGCAAAACAACATCATCCGCGACATTTAACGCCAACCCCAGATTCTGCTCGACAAGAACAATCGATATCTGGGATTTCAGTGTTTCCAGGACACGCCCAACCTCGTGCACGATTTGCGGCGCCAACCCCTCGGATGGCTCATCCATCAACAATACCCGGGGATTAGTCATAAGCGCCCGTCCGATGGCAAGCATCTGTTGCTCGCCGCCGGACAAACTGCCAGCCAACTGATTCTGGCGTTCACGCAAGCGTGGGAAAATCGAATTGATTTCGTCTCGCGTCCAGCAACGACGCCCAGCGGGGCGCCGCCCGGTTGCGGCAACATCCAGATTTTCCCGCACAGTCAGGCTGCTGAATACACGCCGTCCTTGCGGGACCAACCCAATGCCAGAGCGGCAGATCGACTCGGGAGAAGACGCCTGAATATCCCGGCCATCAAGTCGAACAAATCCTGATCGGGGCGGCAGAAACCCCACAATCGTACTGATACAGGTAGACTTTCCGGCCCCGTTGCGACCCAACAAGGCCAGCAGACGGCCTTCCTTCAAAGATAGCGACACGTCATGCAATACATGGCTATCCGCATAATACGCATTAATCCGGTCAAGCTCCAACAGACTATTTTCCAAGATAAAGCTCCCGGGTGCGTGGGTCGTCGACCACTTCCTGGCGCGTGCCCGCAGTAATAACTTCACCGTAGTGCAGCAGTGTGATGCGATCTGCAAAAGCCAACGCAACATCCATGTCGTGCTCGATCATAACGACAGTGATTTCTTTGTCAATAGAACACAACAGCGTGTAAATTGTTTTGCGTTCCTCGGACGACAGCCCAGCAAAAGGTTCGTCAAGAAGTAGGACCCTGGGTCTTTGAGATAATGCCATTGCTATCTCGACCCTTCTTTTTTCACCGTAAGATGTCTGATCAACCGGCAAATAGGCCTTGTCCGCCAAGCCCACCAAATCAAGGACTTCAAGAGCGCTTTGGGTCATCTCGGGTTGCCCGGTAAACGCCCCCCAGTGCCGCCAGCGAAGAGCCGATTTTCCCATTAAAGCCAGCATAACGTTATGCAACAGGCTATCTCGCGCAAACAACGTAACGATCTGATAAGTGCGGGCAAGCCCAGCCTGAGCCCTGGAAGCGGTCGACGTACGGGTCACATTGCGCCCCATCAACCGGATTTCCCCTGAATCCGGCGCCAAATCGCCGGCAATTAAATTAAACAACGTCGTTTTGCCCGCACCGTTCGGGCCGATCAAAAGATGGCGCTCGCCTTGCTCGACATCAAGATCAACCGCGCGCGTCACCTTCAACCCGCCATACGACTTGCACAGGCGCGACACGCTAAGGGCCGACGTCATGGTGTTTCCTTAACCGCGGGCGCATCCGATGGCGAAACCATTTTAGTCGCAGCCCTTCGAAATCGCCGCTGCCTCCAGGACTCAACTGCCCGCGCCACCCCAGGAACAATTCCGCCAGGCACGAACAGCACAATAAATAAAAAGGAAAAGCCAAGCAACATAATCCACCGATTGATATAAGCGCTTGCCACATTTTTCAACAGAACGACTAACGTGGCGCCTACAACCGGCCCCAAAAGCGTACCCGGACCGCCAGCGATCACCATAAGAAGCATCTCGGCGGAATTCGTCAAGGACAGGCTATGCGGACTTATGAATTGCTGGTAATACACATACATCAGACCCGCAATCCCGGCAAAGAATCCACTGACAACAAAGGTGGTCCAGCGAATCAGCCAAACGTTATAGCCCAACGCGCTCATGCGCCGCGGCTGATCCTTGGCGCCCCGTATGCTGGCGCCGAAAGGAGAACGAACCCAGACGGCAATAACGCACCAAACAAGTAAGAATATGCCAAGCGTAAAGTAATAGAAATTATCGGCGCCCGATAAATCCAGGCCGAAGGGACTAGGTCGGGTAATGCCTGACAAGCCATTATCGCCGCCTGTTACATCGGCCCAACGAAAGGCGACACCCCAAAGTATTTGCCCCAGCGCCAGAGTAATCATCAAAAAACCCAATCCCGTCGCACGCAACGCGACAAGACCAAACAGCGCCGCCATAATGGTCGTTCCGGCCAGCGCCCCCAACGCAGCCGGAAAATGACCCCATTGCAGATTGAGCATCAACCAACTGCTAAGGTACGCGGACAACCCCAGATAGCCCGCATGCCCAAGCGATATCAATCCCGCGTACCCCACCTTCAGGTTCAGGCTGACGGCAAACAGGGCGGCAATAAGGATTTGACTGGCAAGATTGATGTAATACTCGCCACCCGCCCACCAGGGCAGACACAACAGCAACACGAGCAGCGCCGCATACAATACGCGTTTCATGCGGTTGTTCGCCCAAACAAGCCGCGAGGCTTGATCGCAAGAATGATCACCATCGGCAAAAAGAGAATAACGTACGCCAGATTGGGGAAAAGCACTTGCCCGAAGCTATAAATGAACCCGATCACGAAACTGCCTACAAACGCCCCAGCCAAGCTATCCACACCGC
>JBDTGB010000184.1:0-2022 GCA_039937635.1 Burkholderiaceae bacterium
CGCTGCAGATCGGACAAACGAACCTGCGCATACTGATTCTGACCCAACGGCGTGAAGCCACGTTTAGGCAAACGGCGTTGCATAGGCATCTGACCGCCTTCGAAGCCCACTTTGTGGAAGCCGCCCGTGCGGGACTTTTGACCCTTATGACCACGACCGCTGGTCTTGCCCAGGCCCGAACCGATACCACGGCCCACGCGACGCCGAGGGCGTTTGCTGCCGGCGGCGGGTTGTAATGTATTTAACTGAGTTACTGACATCTCGATTCCTTTAGGCCTGCGATACGGTGACAAGGTAATCGACCTTGCGAACCATGCCACGCACCTCGGGTGTATCGGCCAACACGCGGCTGCTGTTGATGCGGGTCAAGCCCAAACCGCGAACTGTGGCGCGGTGAGACTGTTTAGTGCCGATGACAGAGCGCACCAGAGTTACTTTAATTTGCTTCTGTGCCATGTCTTACCCCAAAATTTCTTCAACTGATTTACCGCGTTTAGCGGCGATTTCAGCCGGAGTCGAGCAAGCGCGCAAACCATTCAGCGTAGCGCGAACCAGGTTGTACGGATTGCTGGAGCCCAGGCTTTTCGCGACAACGTTGCGTACGCCCATAACATCGAATATAGCGCGCATCGGGCCGCCGGCTATAACGCCCGTGCCTTCGGCCGCTGGCGACATAAGCACTGTCGAAGCGCCGTGCTTGCCCACCACCGTGTGATACAAGGTTCCGTTTTTAAGAGCGATCTTGATCAGGCCGTGCCGAGCCTGTTCCATTGCCTTCTGTACGGCAACCGGAACCTCGCGAGCCTTGCCCTTACCCATGCCGATGCGCCCATCGCCATCGCCAACCACGGTTAGCGCGGCAAAGCTCATGGTGCGACCGCCCTTAACGACTTTACTGACGCGATTGACCGCAATCATCTTTTCACGCATGCCATCGTCGCGTTCCTGATCAGCGGCGTGTCTGCCTTGTGCTTTAGCCATTTGATAATCCTTGCTTAGAATTTCAAGCCGGCTTCACGCGCGGCGTCGGCCAACGCTTTCACGCGGCCATGATAACGGAAGCCCGAACGGTCGAAAGCCACCAGCTCGATACCGGCCGCTTTCGCTTTTTCCGCGACACGCTTTCCAACCACACCCGCAGCGGCAACGTTGCCGCCGTGCAGCTTCTGGCTGGCGAGCTCTTTGCGGACTTCGGGCTCAAGCGTCGAAGCGGAAATGAGCACGCGGTCGCCATCCGGCGAAATAATGTTAGCGTAAATGTGCAGATTCGAGCGGAAAACCGAGAGGCGATGCACGCGTAGTTCGTGAATTTTCCGACGGGTCGCTGCTGCACGACGTAAACGGGAGATTTTCTTATCCATAATTCGTCCTTGCCTGCGCGCCTATTTCTTCTTGGTTTCTTTAATGATGACGCGCTCGTCCGCGTACCGAACGCCCTTGCCCTTATAGGGCTCGGGCTTGCGGTAGGCGCGAATTTCAGCGGCCACCTGACCCACAACCTGCTTGTCGGCGCCCGTAACGATAATTTCCGTTTGAGTCGGGCACACGATCTTTATGCCAGTCGGCACCTTGTGCAGGATGTCGTGCGAAAAACCAAGTTGCAACTTAAGCGCATCGCCCTGTATCTGAGCGCGGAAACCCACGCCCACCAGGTTCAATCTTCGTTCAAACCCTTTGCTGACGCCCTGGACCATGTTGTGGACCAGCGCGCGCACCGTCCCGGACATCGCTTCGGAATGACGCGTCTCATTTGCCGCAATAAACGTGAGATGGCCATTTTCAAGCGCTATGTCCACGTCACCGGTAAGGGCCTGCGTCAGTGTTCCATTGGGGCCTTTAATCGTAATTTGATCCGCGGCAAGCGCTGTTTCCACGCCCTTCGGCAACTCGACCGGATATTTTGCAATACGTGACATATGATTCCCCTTATGCCACGTAGCACAAAACTTCGCCGCCCACGCCAGTGGCGCGAGCTTTGCGATCAGTCATGACGCCACGCGGCGTCGAAACGATTGCCACGCC